>CBDUAB010000281.1:0-5549 GCA_965365045.1 uncultured Planctomycetales bacterium | reverse complement strand
AGTCACCGCGCGGGTCGCAGAATGATCGTTCGGAAGTCTCCCAAGAATCCGTCGATGAACCCTTCGCCCCGCAGTGTGACTTCGACCTCACCCATCGGCAATTCGATCTGACCAACACCTTGCCCACTATAGTTGTCCCAGGAGCCTGTACTGTGAATCTCGCCGCTGACCGTTTTGCCAGCGGCGGACAACACGAATCGATTGCCGGCGCAATCAGCCGCGCACGCATAGTCGAGGCTGACACCAAACTTGCCAGCCCGTGGAACGTTGAGTGTCCAAGTGGCGCGGTCGTCCAAGCTCTTCCAAAAACCAAGATTGCGATACTTCGGCTCGAACACAAGCGACGAACCGTAAATCCGGGCATGCATCGCGAACAATCGAATCGAACCGTCATCGCGCATCGGTGCGACCTGTGGCGTGTTTCCCGCGAATCGCTTGGGCGGGATGTTTATGGATCGGATGTAAGTAAAAATGTCCGCCATATCCCGCGGCGGAATATCTTGTTCGATTCCCTCTGGCATAAGCGACTTTCCCGTGGCATTTAGCTCTTCGATGTCATTGCGCAGGATGGCTTGCTGTTTGCCTTCGGGCAACGTCAACGTAATCGCGTTGGCGGTCTCGCTCGTCAGCAATCCCGAAAATATGCGACCGTCTTCGGTGGCAACCGAGTAATCCAAATATTTGTCTTCGATGGCGCGGTTGGGATCCAACACGGCAACGAGCAGCGCGCTTGTCGACTTGTCGGACAACGCCGCCAGGTCCGGACCGACAACGTGCCCTGCTCCGCCAAGACGATGGCACTTAGCACAATGCTTAGCGAATAACGGTTGGCCCCGTTCGTGCTTGCCCGCAAGTTCCAAGACCTCGGCATATCGCTCGATTGTCTGGCCGCGGCTTGAAGTGCTGGCCGTTGTGAACAGCTCGTTCGCCCGTTCTCGCACCACCTCGCTCTTGCTACGTTGCAATTGTTGGCGTCGATGGGCATCGATTTGCGTAGGCAATACCATGCCGTTTTCAATGGCTGTCAATAGCTCCGCTGTCCAAGGTTCTCGCGACAATAACATGTTTATCACTTGCTGGCGCAGCGAAGGCGTGTACGATTGCCAGCCCCTGAGGACTTGTTGGCCGATCTCGTCGCTGCCCATTTTCGCCAGCCGTGTGACCGCGGCTGATTGAAGCGATGAGGACGCTTGCGGATTCATCAATGCCAACAGACTCTGTATTTCACTCTCGGCTGACTCGGATTCGTTGCCTAGTATCGCTATGGCGGCGATACGTTCTGTTTCAGCGGACGCGGGATCGTCCGCCAGTTTACGCGCGGCGGCAAAGATTAACTTGGCAGCGGACAAGCCAGACGAATCGACGAAGCTGTCTAGGGCAAGATCGCGCCGCTCTAGCGCCTCAACAAATCCGGCCATCGCCACGAGCTTACCCGTGGTGGCGGTCTCGTCGTCCCGTTTGGCCAATTCGACCAAAGCCGCGCTGGCGACTTTACGTTCATCCAACGCCACCGACATACCGAGCAATTCCGAAATGAGCCCGGACGCGGGCACGGCTGGCTCGTTCACGACAGCCGTTAGCAACCCACCCAGATTGCTCTTGTTTACACTGCTCATGACGGCGGCCACGATGTACGGATCGTCGTGATAATCCAAGGCGATCCTGGCGAGCGCCGCACCCACACGGGAGTCGCTCATTTCGCCCAGCGAGTAAGCCAACTGCTGCTTCGCCCGTCGGTCTATTCCCTTAGTGGCCCGATAACCCACGCGGTTCAACACGATGTCGCGAAGTGTTGCTGAATCCTGGAAACGTGATTCAGCCAACCGTATGGCATGGCGCTCGACGCTTCCGCCGCCATGCTGAATCGCACTAATCAGATTCTCTTCATCCAGCGCGTCAAATGCATCCAGGAGATACAACGCGTGCAAACTCGCACGCGGCCAATGCGCTCCATGAATCAGTTGCTTGAGCGGCTCGACAGCGGTCTTATCGTTCCGCCAGTACAACAACTGTTGAACCATGTCGCGCAGTGCACCATTCGATGAATCCAATGCTGCAACCAGTTCGACCGTATCCATTTGATCGAGTTTGTACCACTGCGTTATACCGGTGTGATGACCGTCGATGTTCGTGAAACCAACACGATAGATACGCCCACGGTCGGCACCGTCGCGCAAGTTCAGCCTTTGTTGCCACTCCAACGGAATCCACTCCGGGTGCTCGATGACCAGGCGATACATGTCCGCAACCCACAACGCTCCGTCGGGCGCGGTACGAATCATCACCGGCCGGAACCAGTTGTCGCGAGAGGCAAGGAACTCCTGGTTGTTTTCACTTGGATCACGGCGGCTGCTGAACGTTGTACCGTTGTCTTCGAGCAACTCGCGGCTGACGAGATTGTGCACTGGTTCGCAAACGTAGATGAACTTGCGAACGTCCTCGCCGATCAGCCAGTCTTCGCGAAAGACTTCGGGGCTGCAGGCGGACGTGAATCGATCCACGCGGTCGAAATCATTGAATCGAGCCAGTGTGCGACTGGCCGGAAAGATCGGTGCCGCACCCGGTGTGACGGAAATCTGGTGCCGCACACTTGGCGGCGCGTAGTGTGGGTTGCGGGCCAAGTAACGATCGTCGAGCGCATAGTGCCAAACGGGATTGCTGTTGTTGCCCCCAAACCAGTTGCCATGACTGTCACGGACGCGGCCGCTTTGCGTTTGTCCAGACTGTGCTTCGATCAAACCTTGATCGGGTTTGATCCTTAGATCACGGCCACTGATGCTGACCTCATCGCCCGTTTGGAGCGATTTCACTTTGCCGCCACTATCGCCGTTGGCCAGGTACAACCATTGATCGAGTCCCCAACGCATGCCATTGACACGGTGTTGCCGGTTGCCTTCGGTAAAACCTGTGTAAAGCACTTCACGCTTATCCGCGCGTCCATCGCCGTCTGTGTCTTCGGCGTAAAAGATATCGGGAGCGGACGTGACGAGAACACCGTTTCGCCATGCTTTTACGCCGGTCGGACTAGGAACGTTGTCCAGGAAGACGTGCACCTTGTCATAACGACCGTCACGGTCCGTGTCTTCCAACAGCTTGATGCGGCCACCTGGTTCGCCGATTGGATCGCCTTGTTTGTGCCAGGTGATCCCGTTTGGATAGTCACGCATCTCGGCGACCCACAGCCGACCGTCCGGGCCCCAGTCGAATGCGACGGGATCGACGACGTCCGGCTCGCTTGCTATTAATTCGAAACGCACTCCCTTTCGTTTTTGAAACGCGGCGAGTGATGCCTGCGGAGATTTTGCTGGCGGAAACACCTGGTCTTGATCCGCAACGGTACGACTTAGCATATCAGCATATGACAGCCGATCGACGAGGTCGGGTAATCGGTTTGTGTCTTCGTTCTGAACCCACAAGTGTTTCGAATGAAACCAAGCGCCGTTGTTCGTTCCATCGGCGCGAACAATCGCCGGGATTGTGTCGGGATCACCAAACTTGCCAGCACAGACTTGGTCAGACCAACCATTCTCCATGGATACAAATAGATGCAAAGAAAAATGACGTCCGTTCGAAAAGACAGCATCGTCAAGTCCGTCTTCGTTGATATCCCGAAAACGCAAGCCGGCATCGCTCCCTTCCTTTGTTAACAACGAGGTCCCTTCTGGGAGACCAAATGGCAGCGGCGTCCAGTCGCCGTTTTGCAAACCCAGCAAAACCGTCTCACCGTCTTCCGTGATCAGCATCTCGCTCGTTCCGTCGCCGTTCAGGTCACGAAAGCGAAAATCATCGATCTGCTCTGGTCGCTGCAACAGCCGCCTGACACGTGCCGGCATGTCCGCCGTGGTCGTGAAATGCGGCAGCTTCGTCCATGTCACGCCGTCGTATGCATAGCAGCGGAAAGCGTTTTCTTGTGCGTCGATGGTCACGACACCGATGCCGTCACTGGTTTGAAAAAAGCTGGGTCGCGTGCCGGTAATCTCTGGTTGAGTTTCGTGGGGAGGATTCGCGCCGCGCCACGCGAGCGTTTTGTTATCCCAAATCTTTGTTTTGAATCTTGAATCGCCGGCCGGCAAAATCACATCTAGAAACCCATCGCCATCGATATCCAACATGCGTACACCGGTATCACCGTTCGTATCGCGGATTGGCTGACCGTCCAGCAAATGCTGATTGAGACGCTCAAATGCCTCGCGGAACGTGAGGAACTTGACCTTGTTACCATGCTTCTCTTGAGCGTGGTTGATCAATTCAACGAGCTGGTCATTTCGGATCCAGCCATGCGGATGAAAGACTAACGACATGACGCCCTGTTTGATCACCGTCGCGTCGAGGGCCAGTTTCATGTCGCGCAGCGTATCGGGATTGTTCGGTTTGTGGATATTCTGCGCGGCCCAATCGCTCGGCACGACACCCGGAAATTGCCAACACTGGTGACCAATGATGTAGGGGTACGGGTAGTTTTCGATTGTGTTGACGAAAGACGGAAACGGAAGATAACGCCGAAATCGCTCTTCTCCTTGCTCGTTCAAGACAATCTCTCTTGGCAAGTCGGGATCGTCGGGCGTCAAGATATTAAAGACCGAGCTATCGAGAGACAGATAGTTGCCATGTTCGGTCTTCTGCTGAAAAATCTCAACCCAAAACCGCGGGCTCGGGGTATTTTGAGAATCACAACACGGCATGCGAAACGACACGGGCTTGCTGCGTGGAATCAGCGACATCGTGTCAATACACCGATCCACGGTGCTCTTGGCCTTGGCAAAGTCACCACCCTGCAACAGCGGACAGGGGTGGTCGACGGTGTGGACCTCGAGGCTGAGGCCTTCGTCCAACCACTTTTGCAATCGCGCATCTTGTGGATCGACCTGGCAAGTAAAAATACTGACCGGCGCGCGACCGTCGATCTGTTTCAAGCGATCCAAGATCGGACGTAGGAAACGCTCGTAAACCGCTGGGTCGCGCATATCGTCGATCGACAGAATGACAACCGCTTCCACGCCCTCTTCGCCAACCCATTGCGGTGTTGTTAGTTTGGGAAAGTCTTTCCCAACATAATAGGGGTCGCACGGTTCGTGGAGGTAGCTCAAACGATCGCTGCCAAATGACGAGCCGACCGCGAGGGTCGCCAAGAAGATGCCAACATGGGAATAGAGCCCTAATGTTAGTCGCCGACGCATCACGCCCTCCTGGGAATTGAAATTGGTATTTGGTAGTGTTGAGATTTCTCCATTGGTACCTCAATCGTTTTCGATTGGCAGACGAAAAGTGTCATCCTGAGGGAGCGACAGCGACCGAAGGATCTGCCAATCGCTTTCATCACCAGTCACGGCTCAAATCTTGCCAGTCTGGGTTCTTGGATTCGATTAAGGCAATCTTCTTTTCACGTTTCCAGCCCTTGATGCGTTTTTCCATTTCAATTGCGTCATTGACGTCATTGGACGATTCATACCAAACGAGCTGATTGATGTTGTATCTGCTGGAGAACCCTGGGACCGCTTTCGTTTTGTGTTTGTAAATGCGTCGTTCGAGGTCGTTGGTTATTCCCGTGT
>CBDUAB010000280.1:0-5557 GCA_965365045.1 uncultured Planctomycetales bacterium | reverse complement strand
TCTTGGAAGGCGAGCTGGACGGTTACGTTTACCAGCGCGATGGACACCCCAATGCAGATGTGTTGGGTCAGCGCTGTCAGGAATTGCACCGCGCGGATTGGGCCGTGGTCACGAGTTCGGGAATGAGCGCGCTGGCCGCCGCGATCCTGTCACGTGTATCTCAGGGCGACCATATCCTGGCCAGTGATCAGCTCTACGGCCATAGCTTGCGACTGGTTCTGCGAGAATCCCAGCGATTGGGCATTCAGGCATCCGTGGTCGACACGACCGACCTCGCAGCCACCAAGGCCGCGCTGCGCCCGAATACCAAACTGATCGTCGTTGAAACCATCACCAATCCATTGCTGCGCGTGGTTGACATTTCGGCCCTAGCGGAATTGGCAAAGCAGGTCGCGGCCAATCTGCTGGTCGACAACACATTCGCGACCCCCCTTGCTTGCCAGCCGTTAACCCTCGGCGCGGACATGGTGATGGAAAGCATAAGTAAAATCATGAACGGTCACAGCGACGTGATGCTCGGCATGTTGGCGGGACGGCATGATCCAGCATTGGCAACTGGTGAGCAGGCCAGCGAACAGCGAATTCGCGACGTTGTTTCAGTATGGGGTCTGGCCAGCAGCCCGTTCGACTGTTGGCTGGCCGCTCGTGGACTGACGACCCTGCATTTACGGTTCGCCCAAGCCTGCGATACCGCTCGCCAGGTCGCCGATTTCCTCTCGTGCCGTGCCGACGTGAGCGACGTGCACTATCCCGGTTTGACGGCGCACCCAGATTACAAGGTCGCCCAGCGGCAATTCGGCGAGCAATCAGGTTGGATGGTAACTTTCAATCTCTCAGGAGGTGTGACTGCTGCTCGGCGATTCATTGCCGCGGCTGAAGGCATACCGTTTTGCCCGTCGCTAGGCGAGGTCGACACCACACTTAGCCATCCAGCCTCAACTAGCCATCGAGGATTGGCCGCCGATGAGCAAGAACAGTTGGGCATCCATGGTGGAACAATTCGACTTTCCGTCGGCACGGAATCGGCTGAACGCGTACTGGAATTAGTCGAGATGGCATTGGATCAGGTGTAGGTGTTGGTTTTGCAAAGTTGCACGGTTTGCGGAATTCGAGATGCGTGTTGCGGGATGTACGATACGGCGATGCGATTTCCTTTCCGCGTTGAAGATTGGACACCGCACCTCTGTCGCGCCACGCCGATCACACATCTCGAATCCCGTGAATCGCTTTACAACGAACGAATTGGGCTAGATCAGCGTAAACGCTAAAGTTAACATGAGCTTGCGTAAACTACGCAATATTCTGGTTTATCTGTTAAAAAAAAGAGTTTTCGAGGAGCCTATGGCAAAAGAAGAAGCACTTGAGGTCGAAGGTACTGTTACTCAAGCTTTGGCTAACACGCGGTTTCGCGTTCAGCTGGATGATGGCCCACTCGTCATGGCACATGTAGCTGGCAAGATGCGCAAGCACTTTATCCGCATTGTTCCTGGCGATCGCGTCCGAGTCGAGCTATCGCCCTACGATCTGACTAAGGGTCGGATCACATATCGCGAGCGTTAATAGGAACGTCTTGCCTCTTGCCAAGCGCGGTTGTTTTCTGATGTCGTGCGTTCCTGCTCCCTTGCCAGCTTCGCGGCCGAGATCGGCATCAGTAGAATCGGCCGATTGTGTCACAATGAACGGTTGAGAAGATTTCAACGTGCGTTGAAACTTGTGCCGCACGTATGGGGTATAACCTGTAACGATTGCGACACGGTTCGCAGGAATCTCGATCCACAAATCGGCACTCGTGTTAGCGCAAGAACGGTACCCTTCAACAGGTTCTTTCGAAGAATAGTGCCGCACATTCGTGTAAAGGAGAAATTAAAGTGAATCAGGTTATTGCCAAAGCTGCCTCGATCGTCATGGGCGTTGCCACGTTGATCCTGCCGGCGACTCGCGCCGCCGCGCAATCCGAACCATTACTTGTCGTGACACTTTCCGGCATCGACGAAATCTTGGGAGATGTCGCCTATCTGGCTCAGGTGTCCGGCTCTGGTCCGGTCGGCCAAATGGTGAGCATGATGGCCAATCAATATGTACAAGGCTTGGACCGTACGAAACCAATCGCGGTGGTTGTCACCGTAAATGGTGATGAAATCAATCCTTTGGCTATGATTCCGGTAACCGATTTGCCGCGATTTCTGGAAGGCCTTTCGCAGCAACTCGGTGAACTTCAGGACGCTGGTAACGGCATCTTTGAATTGGGAACACCCGTGCCGACCTACGTCAAAGAACAAGATGGTTGGGCGTTCGTAGGTCCATCCATCGAATCTCTCCAAAAACTGCCGGACGACCCGATTTCTGCAATGGGAGGTTTGGATACGAAGTACGACATCGGCATTCGCGCGGTCATCAAGAACTTGCCTGAGATCTACAAACAAATGGCGCTGGCAAAAATCAATGAGGGCATCGCCCAGCAGCTCGAGAACGTTGGAGACGAGCTGGGCAGCAAGGAAGCTCAGAGCCAGAAAAACCTCGTCAAAGCCCAACTCAACCAATGGGAAACGATGTTGAACGAGATCGACGAGCTAACCATCGGCTGGCTCGTCGACAGTAAAGCGGAGCGAATCTACATCGACGGCACCACCACGGCGATTCCCGGCACCAAGACGGCCGATCAAATGGCCGCTTTGAAGGATATGAAGTCCGGGTTTACTGGTTTTGTAATGCCTGGCGCGGCGGCAACCTTGCAGGCCGTTGGCGAATTGGCGGACTCTGACATCGAACAGTTTATCGCGATGATTGACCCGCTGCGCGAATCGGCTAAGAAAGAGATTGACGCCGATGACGACCTGCCCGACGATGAGGCAAAGCAGGCCGCGAAATCACTTGTCGACCAACTTTTTGCCGTATTGGAAGAAACTGTCCGCGAAGGTAAAGCCGATCTCGGCGCCGCGCTGATGCTGGAAAACCAATCCATGACGGTCTTGTTCGGCTTTCACGTCGCGGATGGAGCGAAACTGGAAAAGTCGGTAAAAGATCTAGTCAAGATGGCCGAGAAGGATCCGAATTTCCCGGGAATCAAATTCAATGCGGCAACCGAAGGCGACGTGAATTTCCATTCGATGGAAATTCCCGTGCCGGATGATGAGGCCGCCCGCGATGTATTCGGCGAGCAGATCGAATTGATCGTTGGCATTGGTCCAAAAGCCGCTTATTTTGGTTTTGGCGAAGGTTGCCTCGGCGGGCTGCGTGGAGCAATCCGCAACTCCGCGGCAGCGACAGATACATCCGCTCCAATGCAAATGAGCGTGGCATTGGGTCCCATTATGCGTTTCGCTTCGAATTTCGAAGACAACCCAATGGTCGCCGCGCTGGCGACCGCGCTGGAAGCCAACCAAGGTCGAGACAACATCTTGATTGTCGGCGAGGCGATTCCCAACGGTGCTCACTACCGATTCGAAGTTCAGGACGGTGTCTTGAAAGCAATCGGACAAGCGACCCAAGGTGGATGAGTTCCGGTTGGTGCCCGTTGATAGTTGACGACAACTGTGATAGTTGACGACAACTGTGATAGTTGACGACAACTGTGATAATTGGTGGCAGACTGTCCACGGTTTAGGTAGGTTCAACGGGCCACGGGTACTTCCCCGTGGCCCGTTTTTATTACATCCATCGGTAGTGATCTTCTCGGCCGAACGAATGTTCCCTTTTCGCCAAACGCCGATCGACTACACTCTAGTATCCGGTTTCCCACGAACTTGCGGGCGAACGCGAACCGTGAGGCCCGCGGTGATATTGCTAGATAACGCCGCCGTTTGTACTTCGTAGTTTGAAGTATCACGCGTGGTCAGGTGTTTCGCAGGTCCACCGCGGGCCTCACGGCCCCCGTTCGCCCCTTTAAATGCTCACCGACTCATCTGTCATGGTCCAAAAAACTGTCCCATTCGATCTGGCGTTTATTCGCGAATTGGCCGAAACGTATCCAACGCCATTTTACCTTTATGATGAACAGGGAATTCGCGAAAACGCCCGCCGCCTGACCGCTGCGTTCGCTTGGTGTGACGCGTTTCATGAGTTCTTTGCCGTCAAAGCCACCCCCAATCCGTACTTGCTGGAAATCCTTCGCGAAGAGGGATTTGGTGCGGATTGCTCGAGCCTGACGGAGCTGATGCTTTGTGACGCTGTCGGCATTCGTAGTGAAGACATCATGTTTTCGTCCAACGACACACCGGTAATGGACTATGCCAAAGCCAGGGAACTGGGCGCACTAATCAACCTCGACGATATCACACATATCGACTACCTCCGGCAGACAGTTGGATTGCCAGAAGTACTGTCTTTTCGATACAACCCCGGTCCCGTCCGTAAAGGCAACGCCATCATTGGCACGCCCGAGGAAGCCAAGTACGGTTTTACACGAGATCAATTGTTCGAAGGCTACCGACGGCTCAAGAAGCTTGGCATCCAGCGGTTGGGCTTGCACACAATGGTTGTCTCGAACGAACTCAATGCCGAGTACTTCTTGGAAACATCGCGGATGTTGTTTGAGCTGGTCGTTGAGATCGCTGAAAAGCTCGACGTGCGACTTGAGTTTGTGAACTTTGGTGGCGGAATCGGTATTCCCTACCGTCCCACGGAGGAACCGGTCGACCTCGAATACATCGGCAACGGCATTCAGCAACTATATCAACAGATGATCGAACCGGCTGGCTTGCATCCGCTCAAGATCTTCACGGAAAACGGACGTATGGTCACTGGTCCGTTTGGATACCTTGTCACGAAAGCTATCCACAAGAAAGATATTTATAAGCAATACATCGGCGTCGATGCCTGTATGGCCAACCTCATGCGGCCTGGCATGTACGGCGCTTATCACCACATCACGGTACTCGGCAAGGAAGACGCCCCCCACGACCACACGTATGACATAGCCGGTTCGCTTTGTGAAAACAACGACAAATTCGCCATCGATCGATCACTTCCCGAGATCGAAAACGGTGATTTTCTGGTAATTCACGACAGCGGCGCGCACGGCCACGCAATGGGTTTTCAATACAACGGTAAACTCCGTTCCGCCGAACTGTTAATTCGGTCTGACGGCTCAATCCAACAGATCCGCCGCGCCGAAACCGCCAGCGATTATTTCGCAACGCTCGACTACGCCGGACTGCCGCGCTCATGATTTTGACTGGTTACTTCATGACCGTTTTTGCAGTTACACTCTACATCTAGAGAAAGTTCAGGATTCGCAATTGTTTTCGGCCCTTCAGAATCGGTTGGACAGCTGCCGATCTCGTTTTATAATACGGGACAGCTCGTGAAATCTGTCACAAGATCTAACTCATTAACACGCAACGATTTACGCACAACGGGATGAGACACGAATGGCGAAAAAAGGCCCCCGCAAGAAGCTGCCCAAGGAATTGGCCGTCATCAATGCCGACAATTGCACTGGCTGCGAATCCTGCATAGAAGTCTGCCCCGTTGATTGTATTGACCTCCTTTCACGTGATTTGGGCGTCAAAGGCGTACAAAGCTGGTGTGAAATCGACCTCGAAAGATGCGTTGGCTG
>CBDUAB010000279.1:0-5571 GCA_965365045.1 uncultured Planctomycetales bacterium | reverse complement strand
GTGTGCAACGCTTTGATACGATACTGAGACAATAATGGTCACGCGTACTGCCTGCTGGCTCAAGTGACGCGATTAATCAAAAACTGCTGGTGTGGCTGATCCGACGTGCTAATCGAATAGCCTGGGCTGCTGCCGAAGGCCTGGGCAATGGCGGCCGTGAATGCGGGATTGAATTTGCCCGCATGTGCGTGCAACAAATAGCGGACGGTAAGGGGAGTGTCGCGGTTGATGACGATGTCATTCAGTCGGCACAAGGAAGCGCCCATCCAGCCATCAGCGCGGACATGCCAGTGGGCGGGATAATGTGGATTGCGTGGGTGATCAAAGTACGTAATACCTTCGGTCACGGCTTCTTTGTGGCCACGAATAGGTCCACTGTAGTCTATCCAGCGGGCAAATTGTCCAAAGATCGCAGCCTCGCCACTGCCTCCTTCGCTGCTGGTGATCTGGCCACCCCCAAAATGTGCCGAAATTGATTTTGCCACACGGACACCCAGCACACCAAAGTTCGATTTTCTAAACGTAATCTGCCCGGCGACCGGCACGAATCGCGAGTGCAGTTCCAGAAAACAACCCCCTTCACCATCGCCGCTGATGGACGCGATCAATTCATGATTCAACAGCGCTGCTCCGCCGCCATCTTGCCATTGCAGCTCGACGGCCATCGTAGCACGCTCATCACCATCTTCGTACACGAGCCAACGTTGCTGAATAATCTTTGCGGGAGAACTGTCGGACCAAAAATCGTTGCCGTCAACATCGTGATGCGCGAACCAAATGGAACGATGGTGGTCGTGATCGGGTGCGCCGGGATGTCCCATCCGTGTGAGTGACGCGCCGCTGGCCGCGATGAAGGGGTAAAAGAACGGTCGCGGATACTGCGGACCGAAGTGCCAGCGCGTATGTTCATCAGCGCCAATCCGCAAGGAAACCTGGTGATTGGGAAGCGGCACGATGCGATAATGCGGCAAGGACATTTTCATCTCATCCTGTTTTACGCAAAAAACTGTCGCTATAATGCTTAATCGTCAGGGCACGCACATTTGGTAGTTAACCGGCGATCGCGGAGTGACATTTGTAAACAATTCGATCAGCCTATT
Source organism: uncultured Planctomycetales bacterium (assembly GCA_965365045.1). Taxonomy (GTDB): domain Bacteria; phylum Planctomycetota; class Planctomycetia; order Pirellulales; family Pirellulaceae; genus CBDUAB01. Next base: position 4,471 of record CBDUAB010000279.1, on the reverse strand, counting down.
GACAACGTGGTATATTTTCCACAGATGGTTGCGTTTCCGTCTGCCTCCGTGGAGGGGGCAAGAGCCATTTTGATGCAAAAAATAACTTGGGAGAAAAGCTTTACAGAGGTTTGAGCCAGGTTATAGTAAAAACTCTATTTGTTAAAACAGATGGTTTAGATGAATTCTCCCTGTAGGGTGAGTTTTCCAGAAGAGAGGGTTTGAGATGGATTCATGGACTCGCACGTATCTCGGGTCACTATTTGTCGTTTTGACGTTGATAAGTGTCGTGCCAGCTCAGGAGGATTCGGAACTTCCGGACCCCAATTCGCAGCTGTCCGATCTCGATGACGTTTTTGTCGAGATAGAGGCAAATGATGTGGCGCTCGGCGTTGAGCAGGCAGCTCTTCCAAACGAAGTCGTGCGAATGGTTCGACTGATGTATGACAGTAGCTTGCAGGGGCGTGTACGGATCGTTTACCCGACAGGTAAGACGCTTCCTGCCGATGCGGAGATCACGTTCAAACAATCTGGAGACGTCTTACAAACTACCAAGACGAATGGCGACGGTATGTTCGAATTCGCAAGTTTTCGTCCAGGCCGTTACACAGCGACGGTTTCGATCGAGGCCGGTTCCACGGATTTCCAGGTAAACGTGTTACCGTATGACTCGGCGGCCAACGAGGATCAAATGATGCTCGACGCGACTCTAACGCCAACTCCGGAAATCGTCGCTGATGAAGCGCTCACAGCCACGTGTCCCGAATGCGGCGGCCGACTCGACGAAAACGGGATTTGCGAAGAATGTGGCGAGGAGATCATTGTGGAAGAATACGTCGAGTCGATACCTGCTGAATGTTGTGGTGGTTTCGAGGGCGGCGGCGGTTGCTGCGGCGGCGGTGTGGGATGGTGGCCTCTTCTCGGTCTGGCTGGCCTTGCCGGCCTCACCGGATTAGACAACAACAACAACCCCGTAATAGTAAGTCCACATAGTCCGCACTGAGCAAACAATTGCGTCCTAGAAGAGCACGCTTGATGGCGTGCTCTTTTTTTTGGGGTACATCTCCCTAATTCGCGGATATACCTGACTTTGCTGGGCCATTGAGATTCGCTACCTTCAGGGCTAACTACTCGTTGTGAAAGCCCATTTATGTTTCGCGTTGCGCTGGATCGCATCAGCTTTTTCTGCCTGGCAATCCTTATAGTTGTGCCGGCGTGGATCTTTGGAGGCGTACTAAGGGCAACTCAGGTTTGGCTCCTCATTGTCGCTTTGTTGGGCCTGGCATGCGCCATTTGCCACTTGGTGATTGCGCGAGACGATGACGCGTCCGACGGCGGAATTCCATGGCTTGTCTATCCGCTGATTGCCGCGATTGCTCTAGGCGCGATCCAGCTTGTGCCACTCGATGCCAGCCTTCACCAAAAACTATCGCCCCAGGGACATCAATGGTGGCTTGACCTGACCCAGGCCAATGCTCAAGAAAAACTGCCGCTGAGCCTTTATCCTGCGTCCACTCGCGCCGATATGTCACTTCTTGCCTTGATATTGGCCGCGCTTGTGTTGGCATGTCTCACGATCACCAGTTCAACTCGCCGCCTTGCGATCTGCGCGCTCGCGGCGACCAATGGAGCCGTAATGGCTTTCTTTGGGATTGTGCAGCAGCTTGCCTGGAATGGCAAGATTTATTGGTTCGTGCCGTTGACTCTAGGGGGTATTCCATTCGCCGGCTACGTCAACAGAAACAATGCGGCAGGCTATCTAAACATGTGTTTGGGGTTGTCGCTCGGCCTCTTTATATGGTCCGTGAGCAGGTATCGGATGGCGATGAACCATCCCTTCGCCGCCAGTATACGAGCTCGCGAAAAACGAACACACAGTCGTTTGGCAGACGCTTTGGCCAGTCTCGATACGATTTCCATTGCGGCACTGACTTCGACAGTTTTCATCACGGCCGGCGTCCTGTCCACGCTTTCTCGGGGAGCCACTATCGCATTGATTGGTTCCGCGTTGGTCACGACCGTTGTCGTTTCTCGTGTGCACCGTGGTTACCTCAGCGTCGTCAGTTTGTTAGTTGTCACGATCATCGGTTTGTGTTTGACCATTTCGTTGGGGCGCGCGGAATTACTCCAAGACCGATTTGCCAGGTTAATTGATGAAGGTAAAGTCAATTACCATGACGGACGGCTGACGAACTGGCACGACGCCGTCGGCGCGGCTCGCGAATTTATCGTCTCGGGTACCGGTATCGGCACTTATCGGTATGCCTATGAGCCTTACGAAACGGGGGCCGTTGAATCATGGTTCTACCACGCGGAAAATCAGTATTTGGAAGCTTTGGTCGAGGGAGGATTTGGTGGTTTATCGCTTCTCGTGTTGTGCATCACATTGGCCGGGTGGTCGATTTTTCGGTTGCTGACGAGGGCAGCGGACGCGGAAACGAACGCGTTCGGTGTGGCCGCGATTTTTGTGCTTGCCAGTCAAGTCATTCACGGCGTATTTGATTTCGGTCTCTATTTGCCAGCGAACGCGATTTTATTGGCAGTCGTTTGTGGCGCGGCCGCAACTTACGCGCGTCACGAAGGCTACTGGAGCGTGCGTGTGCAGAGATCTCCGCGCACCGAAAGATGGCTTGCCGTCGCTGTCTCGTCGCTCGTCATCGGCGCGGGTTTGTTTGGCCTATTTGAATTGCGCGCCGTGGCTATTGTGGAAAACAATGCGCGAGAGTTGCGTTTGATGCGGCTCGAGGAGCTCCAGTCTAGCGAAACGCTGCGTTCTCACATCGAACGCATGCAACACGCCGTTCGAGCACGACCGGACGATGCAGACGCCCACTTTCAATTGGCGAGCCTTTGGATTGCTTTGTACCGAGCCGAAGCCGTCGCGGAAATGCGCTCGATGCTTCCAGACACGGTTAATGACGAAGAATTGTGGATTCTGTCGTCACTAAACGTGTTGCATTTTCGTGCGTGGCAGTTCACACAAAGCGAAGATGCAATCAAATCGGACCAGTTGCGTAATCAGACGTTGGTTCGTGAATGTTTGCAGCCAGCCTGGGATCATTTGCTGAACGCGCGCAAGAGTTGTCCCTTAATGGCCAAGACGCATTTGATGTTAGCGAGATTGAGCCCCGTTTTCGACCCACAAAGTAATATCAAAACTTATACCGACCGCGCGTTACGGATGTCACCTGGCGACCCAAAAAACCTTTTTGACGTTGGCTTACTCGAACTGCAAGCTGGTCGGATCGAAGAGGGTATGGCATTATGGCGAAAATGTTTGACTGCCGCGCCGCGATTTTGGGATGAAATGGCGTTTGTCGGTACCCGCGTTTTGGGTCCAATCAATCTTTACCGTCAGCTTTTGCAAGGCATGCCGGAACGAATCGTGGAACTAGCAAAGAACCGGTATCGCGGCGAGGAAAACCGAAATATTCGCTTGGAACTGCTTGTCTTGGCCGAAGAGCAATTGTCCAGCACGGATCTGCCTCCAGCGAAACTCACCTATCTGCGCGCGACGATTCACGCAGTGCGCGAAGATTGGCCGTTAGCTATCGACGCTTTTGAAGAGGCAGTAAAGCAAGAGCCACATCAGATCGAGTGGCGATACGATTTCGCCAGGACACTTCTCAAAGCGAAACGTTTCCACCAAGCACGTGTCCATGCTGGCCTGTGCCATCGGATGCAACCCAGGATTCCCAGATACCGTGCGATTCTCGATGAAATCGATCGCCAGCAAAAGCGTTAAAAACAATGCGGTATCGATCCAATACTGAGAATGTGGACGTGGCTGTTGTCAAATAGAGAACCGGTGTTATTCTAGAGGTATACATTAACCCCCTTGTAGAGTGGAATATTCAAGGCTCGCATTCAGTCGATTGAGCCATGCGTCGTGGATCACATCCTTTCCGTTGCCACGTTTTTCTCGGGTCATCGCGGAGTCACAGGCCACACTAATGGGCGGGGACCGTACTATTCGTGAGTGGCGTTCGTGGTTCGGGCAAAGCGGTGCCTGGGAGGATCGAGAATGAGCAACATTCGTCTTTTGGTCGCCGACGATCACGAGGTTGTCCGATCTGGGGTACGCAGCCTGCTCGAGAACACCGAAATTACGGTGGTCGCCGAAGCGACGACGGGCGCTGAAGCAGTCGAGCTAACCTTTCAACACAATCCCGATCTCGTCATGCTGGACGTTCGCATGCCAAACGGTGACGGTTTGACGGCCCTCGGACGTATCAAGCTTGAACGGCCCGACATTCCCGTGCTCTTGTTTTCGGCCTACGACAATCCAACTTATATTGCGCGCGCGGTTGCGTTGGGGGCTTCAGGTTATGTACTTAAGACGGCGGAAGCGGATCGTATACTCACAGCGATTCGCAGAAGCGCGGCGGGCGAGGATATTTGGACGCGAGAAGAGCTTCGTCGCGTTACCGGCGCTTTGTCGACTCCGCGCTTAACGGCGGACGTCGAGGTTCCCTTGACACAACGCGAGAGT
>CBDUAB010000278.1:0-5592 GCA_965365045.1 uncultured Planctomycetales bacterium | reverse complement strand
GAGGCCAAGCAGGTCGATACCCCACATGACAATCGACTTCGAACGATCTCGGCCTTCGTTAAAATCGATGTCGTTGCTATGCAAACGAATTACTGGCGTTCGCTTGACGGTTTCTTCAACAGCAAGTAAGTCATCCGGAGTCCCTGCACGGGGGTCCGTTGCGAAGTTGCCGCACGAAACGGTATGATTGTTGAGCTGTTGAAGCCCGGCGAGTGACTGTTAGAGGACACATTGTCCGTGCATCTTGCAACGAATTGGAAACAAGTGATGGCTGAAAGAACATTCCAAAGTATTTCTTACGAAGTGCACAACGAAATCCTCATCGTTGCCGTGCTCGAGAAGGAATTGCGCGATTTCAAAGTTTGCCATGACTTGAAAGACGAAATCCTAGCCGCAATTGACAAAGAGAACCTCACTGACATTGGTCTGGATCTCAAAAACGTCAATTTCGTCGGTAGTGTAGGTTTTCTCGCGTTTTTAGAAGCGCGGCGGCGATTGCCGGATGGCCGTCTTATGCTTTTCAACGTGTCAGAACGCGTTGAGGAAGTTTTTCGAGTTTGCGGATTGGCTTCGCGGAGCGCAACGACACCAGCACGTCTCGAAATTGTCGCATCGTTGGACGAAGTTCTATCAAGTCACAAGCCTCGAAGTTGATCACGTGCGCGAAAGATGACGGCTCAAACCCTACCTCGCGCAGCTTGTTCAAGCAAGTCGGCAGTCTCGCAAAGGACAGCCATCACGCGCGAGGCGCCTCCATTGACGCTCGCGCTGGAGTTGGATGCCATAATGAGCCGTGTTAGAATGAGCTCTAGGCTTGGTCTTTGTCTTCTTTGGATTGTGCGATGAGTCTTACCACCGCTTCACGATTTGGTGTCCGTCACGGTGACGTTCCGGCCGATCCAGTCTGGCGTTTCACCGTTGAAGATTACCACGAAATGATCCGTATTGGGATTCTTCCCTCGGGTGCTCCGATTGAACTATTGGAAGGCTGGTTGATAAAGAAAATGATCAAGAATCCAGCACACCGCGTCGCAACTCGAAAAACGCGGATTGTTTTGGAAAACATCGTGCCGGAAGGTTGGTCGGTCGATAGGCAAGAGGCAATCACAACCGACGATAGCGAACCGGAACCGGACGTCAGTGTCGTGCGAGGAGACACGGCTCAGCTACTTGATCGTCACCCAAATCCAAGCGAAATCGGCATGCTCGTCGAAGTGGCGGATTCCTCGCTCGATCGCGACCGCGGCGCAAAGAAACGCATCTATGCAGCGGCCAGAATTCCCGCCTACTGGATCATCAACCTGATCGACAAATGCGTTGAAGAGTACACTCTGCCGTCCGTTCCATCCGAACAACCAGATTACGCGAACCGGCAAATCTTTCAGCCCGGTGACACGATCCTTGTTCGGCTAGATGGAAAAGACATCGAACAAATTGCAGTGAGCGATCTACTGCCATAGCACGAAACGTTTCGCAGCTGTCTTTAAAGCACGAACAATCTGTTTAAACGTTCTTGCTTCGCGTCTAACGTGTGATCACATCTGGTCGAGTTGGTTTCTGGTAACGTCGCTGTATGATCCACGAATCACCTCAAACTCGCCAGTCGGCTCAAGATCAATCGCCTTCAAACACCAAGCGAATAACGTTCTCAATGATGCACACGCATCCGGGCGCGAGAGGACGTGAAGTAAGTCGAGTTTGGCCACGATCTCACTACCGTGTTCGACCTCGTCAAACCCAGGGAAGTGCGTCTTGAGTTCATTCTTCGGATGACGAATTGTTTCTACGTCGCCATCGTAGTCGTCGAAATCCATATCTAAGACGGCATTGATTGCGTTGGCATCTGCGAAGTAGTAGGCTTCGAGCATGTTCACTAGAAAATGAACCGATGCCCGATTTCGTTGATCGCCCAATACGTGGTCCAGAGCATCTCGGTAGCGACCAAAGATGTCGTGCGCGTTCGTCCTCCGGTCTGCCTCAAGATCATCGACGAGCACGACAAACGTCAATCCGTCGGCCAAAAACCGTCGAGCTGGTAGGGCGATGTCTTGTGCATCTCTATCCGGAATCAGCTTACCGGTGCCGACCATCCGCAGTTTTCGCTTTTCGGAAGTAACCGCGGATCGTTGTCCAATTCGACGGATCACCCGAAAAGAGCAGCGACCGGTGGCAGCGATCGCGCGGAATAGATTGGGAAGAAATAATTCTTCTCCTTTTCCCGTTACGATCAAGCCAAACTTAAAGAATTTCCATTCGTTGCTGCCTGCGCCGGGCATCCTCAATCTGCCTCCGCCCTACATCGTGATTGGGCCGCAACCATCTCTGACATGTATAGCGATCCGGGCCCGTACTCTTCCAAAAGATCTTTGATTTCATCCATTTGGCTCAGTCGCCTCGGTTGTGAACGGCCCTCTTCAACTTCCATTGCCAGAATATGTTCAGGGTCGAACTGACCGATCAGCACGGGTGAATGGGTCGCCACGAACACTTGTTTTTTCCATTCTTCGGCGGCAGTTCTGATTGCGTTTGCAAGTACGGCGAGTGCCCAAGGATGTAACGAGATCTCTGGTTCATCGAATAAAATCACGGCGTCGCGTTTTCCCTCAGAGAACAACGCTATTAACAGAAGTAGCATTTGCAAATGACCGTCTGAAACGCCGGATGCTCGAATTTCCGTGCGGCGATCTTTTTCCAAGAAGCTGGCGTAGACTGAATTCGCGCCAGTCTGCTCTAACACGATGCCGTCAAAGGATGGGAAGCTCTCACGCATGAAATACATGATTGTGTTATATCGGTCGTCTACACCCTGCTTGTCGTGAAGGTTGCGGAGCACCGACCACGCGTTATCGCCTCGTTCCCAGAGCCTGATTTCATTACTTCCTTCAGAGCCTTGTCTTTTCAGACGATACAGAAAGAAGGATCGCGAATGGTAAAACCGGACGAAGTGAAGCAAGCGGTCAAGTTCGGATGCGTCGCTATTTTGTGAATCGTAGTCAAGATACCGAGATAGACTCAGGCGTTCTGGCTCGCGCAACGTAAAGGGCGACGATTGATCCATCGTGCTGTTATATAGAGATGCCTTTGGACTTGCAACGGACCTCTGAATTAGAGTTATGTCGCGTGATTTGGAATACAATCGTTCTCCAGCAAACGGTTCGATTCGTCCTGCTGACAACCCAAAGGATAAGTTGTACTCAACATCATCGTTGGCCAAACCTATTGAGATTTGGTCACCGTCGTCCGCACCGTCCCAAAGGATTCCGATTCCGTGACTCCGTTGTGCCGAAGCAAGCTCAACACCCCGAATCGCGCAATCTCGAAAAAACCACATCGTGTCGAGTAATGTGGACTTTCCCGAACCATTCGGCCCAAATAACACATTGACCGACGCCAGACCAATCGACACGTCTGCCAAAGATCGGTAATTCTTTACTTTCAACTCGGTCAACCTTTTCATGATTCATCTCCTTCAATGCCATGCAGCATAGCATTTCTCATGTCTCGCTCCCATGTCTGTCGTTAATCCAGCGTTTCGTGGTTGGCGACTCGCACTTGAATCTGTGCCTCCGCGCGGTTCCACACGTCGTGGGTGGTGTGCCGGACGCGGGAGGCCGTTTTGTAACGGCACACCTACCGCCGATGCGAAACGAGTCGTAAACGGTGGTTTACCCATCTGGCGTCGGCACGCTGAACATCAACGCCAAGACCGGCGAACAATTCGTCCGCCGCATGCTCGGTCGGCTGTATCGTTGCCCGTCGCTCGACGTCGTTGACAAGTGACGCCTGGGGCCGTCGAGCGGCTATCCTATTTGGTAGTGCTGCCGGCTCGGCGACTGCTTCCCAATTTGCAGTGATCTCATTCAGATCGTTCGAGTCGACTTTTCCGTCACCGTTGAAGTCCCCTTGCTCCCAACTCGTTGCGTCCGTTCGACGCCAATTCACACCGAGCCAGTTTAAATCGACAGCGTCCACGTCACCGTCCAAATCTGTGTCGCCGAATCGTGTTCCCAGAATGTTCAACACCAACTCGTCCACGTCAGCCTGATTGACCTGGCCGTCGCCCGTCAAGTCGAAGCGGGCGGAGTTCGTCGACGCGTAAACTTCGTCATAGAGCTGATCAATGTCCGTGGCATCGACAAGTCCATCGCCACTGAAATCTCCAGGGACGCCTGCCGTGCCTGGGCTACCACCGACCGACAAGCTGGCCCGCCAACCCTCGCGGGCAGCCCAATTATCTAGATCGGGGTTATTCGGATCGACGACTTCCAACGATCGGCCACCTCCGTCCGTTTCTGGATACCACCCGTCATCGTAGGCGAATCTCTGGATGATGTCGCCGTCAGCCACGACTAATCGCAACCGTTCACCTCCATTGCTGAGCTTGAAGTCATCCTCGGTATCCCCATACTGTCCGGCGACATTGATGGCCGTTCCGTAGCGCTCGTCAAATCCAGCCGCATCACGAACAATGACAACATGTTGTCCTGGAGCCAACGTCATTTGCGTAAAAGTGAACTGTATGCCTTGGGTAAACGCGATGTTTTCCAGGTCGAGTGACTCCGTATCGGAAGTATTCACGAGTTCGATAAACTCATAGTCATCGTCTTCAAAGCGACCACCTTCCCGCGGATTCTGCGGATGGTACATAATCTCGCTGATTCGCAGAAATTGCTGCGCGAGCGTTGGCTCTGATGGCGTCGTGACTTCGTCGACGACGGTTTCGTCCGGCGTGATGAGTCGAATCGCTGCTCCATGATTTGAAATGTGGGAAGTATAGTTTCCCTGCAACAACAGATTCTGGCCGCCGGAGGGTCCGGTGGCCCTAACGCGAAACGTATTGACGTTGGGGGACACATACAGCGTGCCACCGGACGGAATCACAGTTCCCGGATGAAACGTATGCTGCACGCCGCCAACCAACTGCCAGCCAGTGATATCAACAGCCACGTCATTTGGGTTGGTCAGCTCGATGAACTCTTCGTCCTGATTACCCGACGTCGGACTGAACTCGATTTGACCAAAGCGAACATCGGGAACGGCGACTTGCGCGGGGAACTCCTGTCCACCGTTTATTTGTGTGAGGGAATCATAGAGAAACACGCGGCGCGCCGGAAAGTACTCGTTCCTGAGAATGGTGACTTGCTCTTGCCAAGAAGGCACGTTTTCATTCCCGAAGGTGGTCACGTCCGTGGCCGGATCTGTTTTCCAACTTCCCCATTTTTCAAAATCCAACAGCGCATCGGGCGTCATCTGCCGCACCATTTCGTCGATCCGCTGTTCAAATTTTAAGTCCTCGACCGGCGTGTCAGGTGGTTGCACGACCTCGTCCATCACCGTCCTCAGCCGGCGCAGGTACATTTCACGAAATTCGGGCACGTCCTCAAACAACGCGGAAAACAGCAGGTTGCCGCGACCGGAGGTGTCTATACCAGCGGCCTGCGGGAATATCGGCTCGGAACGCGCGCCGCCGCGACCAAACGAGTTGTCGACGTCCCACGGTAGGGCTTCCCACAGCCCCGTCCCTTCAGTATCGCGGTACAGATAGAGATTCTTTCCGCAGCAATCGCCATGCCCCATCGCCACGAGCCCGAC
>CBDUAB010000277.1:0-5596 GCA_965365045.1 uncultured Planctomycetales bacterium | reverse complement strand
GGGCCTCTTTCCGTCACGCGGTTGATAGATGACCTGCGGAGGATCGATGCCGATCCGGAATCGCTTCGGAAGTCGTCGCTGCCGTTTGCAGGACGTTGGGCCGAGAGCCAACGACGTGTCCGTCTACTTCCCATGGTTTGGGACCTAGTCAAGCAGGGTCGTCTGGACGACGGTTTGGCGTACATCGAGCAAAACGATCAGCATCTAAAGCACGACGCCGAGTATGCAAAATTGCTGGCACTTACCGGGTACGAGCTGCTCGAGCGAGGAGACGTTGAACAGGCCGCCGGGCAATATCGCGCAGCAATTCGCGTAAACCCCAAGACGACGGTCGCTCACCTAAACCTGGCGGCGGCACTGGTGCGTCTGAATCGCTACCCGGCAGCCATTGCGCAGTACCGTGAGGCACTTGTGCACAGCCCCAATGACGCGCGCATCCACGACCGACTGGCGTGGCTACTCGCCACGGCGCCGGATGCCGCGGACCGCGACGGGGACGAGGCAGTTCGGTGGGCCGAAAGTGCGGCTCGGGCGACCCGCTTCCGTCATGTCCTTGTACTCGAAACCTATGCGGCGGCGTTGGCCGAGGCGGGGCGGTACGACGAAGCGATGGCAACCGGCAAGAAAGTTCTTGACCTGGCCCGCAGTGCCAATGATCAGCAAGCGATCGAACGGACAGAAAAACGATTGCAACTTTTCAAAAACCGGCGGCCATTTCACGAGACGCAACTGCCGTAAGGACCGGCGCATCATTAAGTACGTTCTAAACTACCGTACCGTAGGACAGGATTTCATCCTGTCCAGACAGGTTAAAAACCTGTCCTACGACAGTTATTGATATGTCCATGCTAAGCAACGCAGCGACCGAAGTTCCTGCGGAGTCGGCGTTTGCTCGTTCCAGTCTCACGGTTGTCCCCCACATCGAATCGGCCGGCGGAAAATATGAACGAGTATTCCGTTCCACCAGGGCCGTCAATCCATGCCGCGTCGCAACACTCCCCCGATGGCACCATGTATCAAAGCAGCTCCATGAACGTGTCTTTGGAGACTGTGCCTCATTGAATGGTTGACGGAGTTGTCAATTAGAATTACCAATAAGCATTCTACTTGGACAGCGCCCCACTTTACGCCTCTCACGAGATGTAAGTCGTTCCAACGTAGTTGTGTCCGTCCCCTCCGAGCGAGCTCGGATGGGACGTAAGCGACGCGGATACAAACGTTTTCACCATTGCTAGTTTCCTGAAGTGGCGCCGTCCAACTACTCTACAGCAATTAGTTCCATTATGAGGTTACAAATGAAACACCGTATACTGATTTCCGTGCTCGGCGCGATTCTATGTTTATGCGTCGTGTCCGATTGTCAAAGCCAGGACATTTCCGGCGATTTGAATCTACGCGATAAACTGAAGGACGTGGAGCTGGTCGGGCCGTGGTTCTACGACGATCTTGACGGTGCGATCGCGGTGGCGGCAAAGACGAATAAGCCGCTTCTGATCGTCTTTCGATGTGTCCCGTGAGCGGACATTAAAGGAATCGACGAGCAGGTTGTTCGTCGCCGCAACGGTTTAGCTCCGTTAATGGACCAGTTTGTCTGCGTCCGCCTTGTTCAATTCTGGGGGGCGGATCTTTCACGTTTTCAGTTTGACCACAATCAGACTTTCACGATGTTCTTCATGAACGCCGATGGCACGATCTATGGGCGCTATGGTGCTCGGTCGCAACGCGATGCAAGTCATGACATTTCGTTGGAAGGATTACAAAAGGCGATGGAAGGAGCTCTTGAATTGCATTCTGGTTGGCCATCGAACCGAAGTTCTTTGGCCGGTAAGCATGGTGCGACGAGCAAGTGGCCAACACCCGAAGTCATTCCCAATCTCCGCGGCCGATTCGAGCCGGCATCTGTTAACGAGAACAAATGTATCCATTGCCACAACGTTTCGAGCGGAGAAATCCTGTCTTTACGCAGCGAGAATAAGCCGATTCCCGACAAATTGCTGTGGGCTTATCCTATGCCGAACTTGCTTGGCATCTCGTTGGATATTCACGAGCGTGCTCGGGTTGAACAAGTGTCATCGAGAAGTCCGGCCGAGTTGGCTGGATTTCACACAGGAGATGATATCGTTCGCATGCAGGGTCAGCCGATTCTATCGATTGCCGATGTCCAATGGGTTTTACACAACGCCGCCGACCCAACTGAGATTTCCATTGTCGTGCAGCGTTCAAACCAGGAAATTGAGTTGAGACTGCCTCTCGAAGAAGGATGGCGACGGCGAGGAGACATTTCTTGGAGGGCAATCCAATGGGTCTTCGGTGACGAAGTACTGGGCCTTCACGTTAAGCCACTCAAGCAGGAAGACAAGCTTAAAGCGAATTTACCGGAAGACGAGCCAGCGTTTCGAATCGAAAGATTTGTACCTTCGTGGTACGAAGGAGGCAATCACGCGGCGCGGTCAGCGGGGCTTCAAAAGGGGGACATAATTATCCGAGTCGACAAGAAAACCCCGCCAAAGACAATGAGCGATTTTCTTGCTTGGAACGTGCAGGAAACGAACCCCAAAGACACCGTTATTCTTGATGTATTGAGAGGGCAAGAACGGCTCACCTTCCGATTGTCCGTTCAATAATAATCAACTCCGAAATCCACCAATGACCGGTAGCTCTACGGAAATCGAATCTCCCCCAACTCTTCATTTTGCATTTTGCAGTTCTCATTTTAACTTTTTCAATTGCCGTGCGAAGCGGAACTACACCTCTTACCCAAAACCGGACAGTTATTTCTCGAACGGTCCCAACGCGGCGCGGCTGATGGAAGTTTTACGTAACTGGCTTGGTTTATCAATAAATTCACAGCCTCTCCGACTAATCAACCCACGAAATTCTAAGGTGCGGCAAGCGTTCAAATCCGAAATTCGAAGCACGAAAACCGAGTGGAGTTAACCGTCAGGTCGAACTTCGCGCTTCGACTTTCGAAAGTGCTCTTCGTGAAGGCGTCCAAGGATCACGCGAGCTGCTTAGGAGGACATCGCCACTTTAGCGTTCGCTAGCTGACCTAAGCCGTGTTAGTGACACGATCAGGGAAGTGACGCTGTCCAATTAGACCGGCCCAAACGTTCATTATAGACATACATTTGGTTCGTGTTGTCGTACGATTTCGTGAAATCAAGCGACTCGACGCTGTTGCACACTCGGAAACTGTCCAACGCTGCCACGATGAAGCAGCAACTTGAATGGTTCGCAGTAGGCGAAACCGACCTCGCTGCCAGATACCGCCGCGCGCTGGCGCAACGCCCGGATACTGCGCGGATGCGGTGTGTCGCGAAGTTCGGCCGTGTACTTTCGCATGGCCGCCAACTTCGTTCGAATCGTGTTGCTAATGTCAACGTAGTAATTGGGGCAAAAAATCGTCGTTTGCGTGCGACCGCCCCACTCCGTCGACGAATTGACTTGATAACTGAGTATGGACCGAACGGACTGACCCGGAATCGGTCGTGTGGCAACCAATACGGACTTGTAAATCAACTGATGGTCAAGATTGATGTCATCTCCGTTCTGCACGAACACCGTGTCGTACTGATGATCTTGGATGATCTGTTCAAAGGCGGCATTCAGCCGATAATGTTCGACCGTGTCCAACCGCATGTCGGGAAAATCCCACTCGACTAATTCGTCCGTGCCGAGTATCCGATTCGCGTCGCGAGCTTGTTGCCGCTTGCTGAGCAGGATTTCCGGGTCTTCCTGGTATTGGATGCTACTGCCGTCCGTGACAATCACGACGGTGACACGTCCGCCATGTTGCTTGATCAGCGGTATCGTTCCGCCAACTCCCAGGACTTCGTCATCCGGATGTGCCGCGACCACGAGTACGTTTTCGAATGTCATGCTGCATCCATCCTATGATCTCTTCCTTCCATGAAACTCAACCGCTTTTCCAAATCGTGGATCCTTTGCCACAAGGCGGCCAGATCGTCTTCGACGGCAAAGCCGAACTTGGCACCGATGCGAAAAACTTCGGCGGGCACTTGCTCATTTCCATCAGCAAAATCGTAAAGCCACAAAGGTCGGTCGCCAGCATGTACGAGTAGTCGCTGATCTCGTTTCGCCAATACCTGTCCCTGGCAACCGACATGAGCCGGGACATCGCAAACATCGGCCTTCCAAATCGTTATCTTGCGTCCGCGATAATACGCATACGCACCGGGATACGGGTGCGAAACGGCTCGTATGAGCCGCTCTAACTGCGCAGCGGAATCACTAAAATCCAAATGGCCGTCTGCCGGCCCACGCTTGGCTCGATACGAAGCGTTACGAGGGTCTTGTGCCGTTTCCACCAGTGCGCGACCAGATCGGTGCGCTTCGTAAAGATCGCAAAAAGCGTCGCGCAATGATTCACTGACGAGCTGATAGACATCGCTAGCGTAAGCCCGTTGTGGAATCTCAAACGGACGCTGTATCAATATAGGACCATCGTCGACGTCGCTCGACATGCGAAATAGCGTTACGGCACTTTGACGTAAGTCCTGCAGGATTGTCCACGGCACCGGAGCGCGGCCGCGGCCATCGGGTAGCGGAGAAGGATGGCTGCCCACGACGTAATGCGTCGGGATCTGTAGCACCACATCCTTAAAAAGCTGGCTCCAACCCAGCGTATAGATGAAATCCGGATTAAACTTGCGAATCCTATCAACCGTCTCGTCGCTGTTTATGTTCGTCGTTTCGACGATCGCGATATCCGTTTCGTGGCAAAACTGTCGCATGTCAACAAAATCAGATGGCAACCGTTTTCGTTTTGCATCCGCGGCCAGCGTGACGAGTGCCACAATTCGGGCATTCCGCTGCACCAAACCTCGCAAAGCTGTTAGGCTTTCCTGGTTAGCTCCCACACAAATGACGGATGGTTCCATTACGCGGCCTTCTCCCATTCGCTTTCTCCGCTAGGGTGCGTGTCGGCGCGACCAGTGATCACTTGCTTGATCGTTTCGCCGATAATTTTGCAGTCGAGCCACAACGATCGTGTTTTCACGTACAGCAAGTCAAGCTCAATGCGTTCAGGCCATGACAGGGACGTATTGCCACGGGCTTGCGCCAATCCGGTCAAACCCGGCCGCACACGGAATCGGTGTCGCTGCCTCGTGTCCATGCGTAAGTAGTCCTCCCGCACTGTTGGGCGCGGTCCGACAATCGACATGGTGCCCCGCAGAACATTGACAAGTTGAGGGAGTTCATCAATTTTGAACTTACGCAGAATCTTGCCACAATAAAAGACTCGCGGGTCGTCGCACAAAGTCACCGAAGCGTTCGCCTGCGTAGCCTCTCGTTGGTGCATTGTGCGTAGCTTGATGATCAAGAAAGGCGCGCTTCGGTAGCCGATCCTTTCTTGGCGAAAAAAGATCGGCCCGCGTGAACTGGCCTTGATGGCGATTGCCGCCACAACGAACACTGGCAACGAAACTAGCAGGCCCGGCACGGCCACGATGATGTCCATGCCTCGTTGGCCAAGATCGTGCGGTGAATCATTTAGCGTCACATCAGATCGAACGTCGTCTTTAAGGCGAGCGGCAGGTGAGAGTTTCCCGTGGGCGATGCTGCCAGCATCGGA
>CBDUAB010000276.1:0-5600 GCA_965365045.1 uncultured Planctomycetales bacterium | reverse complement strand
AGGCGACCTGAGCCGTTGGCGATTTCGCACTGGGCGATTTTTGAGCAGGCGGCGACAATCGCTGCGGTAATCGTTCTGCAACTAGATTGAGGGCTGTGACCCGCACCGACCGAGGACTCGTTCTGTCGCGGTTCGTGTAGCAATCTTTAGCAAGTTCGCGGGGCGCCCCGACTCTTGGAGTTTCCGGACAGGAGAGCACATAGTAGAATAAGAGAAAATGTGGTGACTTCAAACCAGCTCGCGAATAAATGCCCTTATCATTAACCGATATTCAGACATTGCGTACCGCTCTTGATCGCCTGAACGCGGAACGGCGTGCTGGTTTGGGCGAACGCCTCGGCGAGACGCAGTACGAGCCTCGCGCGGAAGAATTCCACAAACGACTGTCACTTGAAGTAACGAGTCGTCGGGGCAAAGCGCGGACGCTAGTTACGGGACAGATCGGTGTTGGAAAGTCGTCAGAACTCTCGCAGTTCTTCCGCGATCAAATACACGCGTACGACGAGTTCATCATCTTTTGTGATCTCGAAAAGGAAGAACACCCAGAACGTTGTGGTGCAACCGGCGTTTTCTTGACCATCTTCCGTGATTGCTGGCGTGAGACACAGCGTTTCAAGACGAAAGAATACGAACTGGGTCAGTTACGTGAGGAACTACTGACGCGACTGATTGATTGGTTAGGCGGTGAACGCGTTGAAAAAGACGAGAAAGTGGTGTTTCAATTTGGGGGCATGGACTTTCCCGTATTTCTGAATCAGCCCGACAGCGCCGTAGCGCTCATTTTGGGCAAGGCTGCACAGCACGAAGCGGTGTCAAAACCTTCAGATCGGTTTGGATTGGCTCCCGATAGCTTAATCAACTTGCTCAACAAGCTACTCGATTGGTTCACATCACAGATACGGGGGAATGCGCCACTTTTGGTCATCGATCATGTTGACAAGATTCGTGACGCTAGCGCAGCAGAAGATGTGCTGGTAAGGGCCGTCCCGCATTGGAATCGTATCCGTGCTTCGATTGTCATGACCGCTCCGTTTGAGCACACGCTTGGTGATTTGCGACACTCGGTCGAATCAAAGTGGGGTCGTCCACTCATGCTCTATCCCGTGCCCATTCCAGATCTAAAGTCGGGCACGATTCCCACGATCTACCTGAAGATTGTTAAGAATGCGGGGCTCGATGCATTGATCCATGAAGAGAGTCTACGTTTACTTGCCCATTACAGCGGGGGGATTCTTCGCTCGTACGTACAGTTCTTGATCGACGCCTGTAAGCAAGCCTACTTAGCCGACAACCATCGAATTGAACCGACCGACGCTCGACGGGTTGTCCAGGATGCTGAGATTGCGTACCAAGATTACACGACGAAGGAACTCCAACTGCTCGATGAGATTTCTGACAAAGAGACCGGGCTGGGTGAAGCTGCGACATTGTTGCGTTCGCCTATTGGTCTTGTCGTGGCTGAGCCAAAGCAAGGAGATCCTCAACTGCTCGTGCATCCCCTCGCCCGATCGGCGCTGGCACGATATCAGCTAAAGAAACGTAAGGCGTGGGCATAACATGTCAACTGCGGAGCAACTTGCTTTTTCTATTTCTTCCGAGCGCCGCGCTGTCCACGTTCTGCTGTGGGATGACAAGAACGATCTCGTCCGGGCACTGCTTGCGTTGCTTGCCGGGCTCGATATTGAAATATATTCACTCGTTGTTTCGGATCGTGACGAAGACCTTTCGGCATTAAGACGCTTAGTCGAAACGCGTATTCCGATTAGTGAGGATGAGATGGATTCGGATCATGCGTCAGAAGGGATCGCGGCCCGATTTTGGTTGCTCTTCCTTCAGCAAGCGTCAAGCACCATTGTCGGCCCGTGGCTAAACGGTTGGAGACGCCCGATATCCGAGACACCAGGATCAATGCTGGTCATTCGTCACGCCGATTATGATTCGTTTCAACGAAGTGCACCGGACATTGCATCTTTTGTAGGTCCACGAATCTTTGATGCCTCGACGATGTTGTCCGTGTTTTCGAAAACCACGTATGACCGATTGAGAGAGCGTTTGCCGGAAGACCTTGAACAATTGTTAAGTCGGTTGCCAGGCACCGCACCGTCCAAAGAACATTTGATGGAATGGATTCAGGCTAACGCGCCTGATCAGGGATGAGGCTATTCACGACAAATGACTTTGGACAATCTAAACCGCGTTTTCACGGCCTGCATCCGAGATGCACAGGTTTACGAACGAGAAGCACCGGGTGGCAGTCTATTCGAGGTTGAAACTCTAAAGAAAGAAAAGAAGAATTGGCTGGCAGTTGCGGTGGGGATAACGGAAGATGAGTCGAACAACATCTTCCCCACAAATTCTGCTCGTGCGGAGCGGGCAACGATTCCATTGAATATTCTTGGTGGTGGACAGGCATCGTTCTACTTCTTGATGCGACCGTTAAACTACGCGATCGAACTATCTTCGACATTTTCGCGAGCAGCTCATTTTGCACCGCGCGAGGGCATCCCTCTTGTTGAGATCCGAGAGGCGTATTTCCGACTGTCGCATCTTCCAGGTGATGAGAATCGACTCAATCACTTGCGATGGGAACTTGACTTAACAGCGGCTCACCAAGACCCTCTCGAGGATTGGCTTCGTCCCTAGATGGATCAGATCCAATACAACCCCGCTCACGCGCCTTCACACATTCACTTTAATGCGCCGCCCCTCGATGCCGAAGCTGTTGGCCGTGAACGATCCGATCATTTTCCATCCGAATTACGGTTGGCAGTTGGCATTCCCAATCCATTGGCCTTAATTCTCTCAATCGCCGCGTGGATTCGTCGCCAGTAACATCTCAGGGGAACGAAAATGGCTAAGGCAACGCAGGCAAGCGAGATTCTAAAGCGAAAGAAGGGCATCGCCCCGGATACCGACCCCGAAATGCTACGTATCGCTGAAGACTACTGCATCGCTCAGATGATTTACGATGCTCGGTCAGCCGCCGGCATGACGCAGACGGAACTTGCCAAGGCCGTTGGCACGACTCAAAGCGTGATTTCTCAACTTGAAGACGCGGACGATGACGGCCATTCACTTTCGATGCTTCGCCGAATTGCAAGGGCTCTTCACCGCCGCGATGAAATCCGCATGGTGCCCGAGAACACCGAGTGGGTTACAGGCTGACACGCTTTTTCGATCGTCGCCGCATGCAACATAACGCGAAGAGGCTGTGATTTTTTAGGACAATAAAGGAGAGGATAGCGACAATAAAGGACATACAATGTTGGACTATCGCGCGATTACGCGCACGGACTACAAGGGTCCAACACGGACTATTTGATTTGCGCCATTTCGACCCGAGTCGGGCTTATGGTTTATACCGAGCGCGAGGATTTTGGTCGGTACGCCAAGCATTTGCCGATGGCTCCGTATATTCGCTTGTCGTCATGATGACCCTCGGGCTACTTTGGACGAGCCGCTTGCAATGCCTTTTCGTCCTTGAATTCCGTCCCTTTGCCGGCTGTCCCGATGTAGGGAATACGGTTAAATTGGTGTGCTGTTATTGCGATTCTTGATTGCTATTGATTTGGAGGTGCCACGGCCGTGTCGATATTCCGACTTTGGTTGCTTATTATCATTGCCTGTGTGATGATCGTCGCCCATCCGCTCGGTGCGACTGACTGGACGCAATGGCGAGGTCCATTGCGCGACGGGAAATCAGACGAGACGGGTTTGCTAAAAGACTGGTCGCAGAATGCCCCGAAATTATTGTGGCAAGTTGAGGGAATGGGCTCGGGATACTCAAGTGTTGCCGTCGCCGACGGGCGTATCTTTACCTTGGGACGGCGCGGGGATGACGAAAGCTTGATCGCGGTCAGCACCAGGGATGGCTCGTCTTTGTGGACACTGCCGTTTGGTACGGGAGACCATTCCAACGGCACGCCGACTGTCGACGGACAATATGTCTATGCGATCGGCTTGAAGGGCGACCTTGTTTGTGCGGATGTCGAATCCGGCGAAAAAATCTGGTCAAAGAACTTCAAGCGTGATTTTGGCGGCAAGATGATGTCGGGTTGGGGTTACAGTGAATCTCCGCTGATCGATGGAGACCGTCTGATATGCACACCAGGTGGTAATTCCGCCGTCCTGGTAGCGCTGGATAAGAAGACTGGCGACGAAGTCTGGCGCGCCAAGATGTCAGAGTCGGGCGACCGCGGTCAATCCGGTTCGGGCTACTCATCGATCGTGATCTCCCACGGTGCCAACGTCAAGCAATACATTCAGTTGACCGGGCGCGGTTTGATCAGCGTTCGTGCGAGTGATGGCAAAGTATTGTGGGGTTACAACGCGATCGCCAACGGCACGGCCAACATCTCGACGCCAATTGTCTCGGGAGATCACGTGTTTTGTTCGACAGGCTATGGAACAGGAGCCGCATTGTTGAAGCTGACCGCAAATGGTGACGGTGTGCAAGCCGAAGAGGTTTATTTCCTGCCGGCTGGCACCTTTCAGAATCATCACGGCGGACTGATTCACCTTGGCGACTACATCTATGCCGGACATAAGCACAATCAAGGGTTTCCCATTTGTCTCGAAATGATGACCGGCGAAATTGTCTGGGGAGGTGACCAGCGCGGGCCGGGCAGCGGATCGGCCGCCATTACCTATGCGGACGGGCATTTGATTTTTCGTTATCAAGATGGCCGGTTGGCATTGATCGAAGCAACCAGTGACGAGTATCGGCTTAAAGGGTCATTCATGCCGGCCTATCAGCAAGGCAAGAGCTGGTCGCATCCGGTCATCGCCAACGGTAAGTTGTATCTACGCGAGCAAGACAAATTGATGTGCTACGACGTGGCAGCACGACGTTGAGTACTCAAAGGGAGCACAAATTATGACGCGAAAAAACATCCACGCTGCTACAGATAAACGACTTTCTCGCCGCCGATTCATGCAAACGTCGACGATGGGCGCGGCGGCGCTGGCTTGGTCAGCGCCGGCGGTTGTTCGCGGTCAGAATCTGAACGAGAAGCTTAACATCGCGGTTATCGGCACCGGCGGCCGCGGCGGCAGCAACATGCGTAACGTCGAGTCCGAGAATATCGTCGCGTTGTGCGATGTCAACGAATACAACCTGAACACCGCGGCTGAACGGCACCCTGACGCGCGCAAGGTTGTCGACTTTCGGAATCTCTTTGATCACCCCAACGAGTTTGACGCGGTCGTCGTGAGCACGTGCGAACATACTCACGCATTTGCCACATTACCAGCCTTGCAATTGGGCAAGCATGTTTATTGCGAAAAACCGCTTACCTATAACGTTTGGGAAGCACGGGTCATACGAGAGGCGGCCGCCGAAGCTGGTGTCGCCACGCAAATGGGCACACAAATCCACGCCGGCGACAATTACCGACGTGTCGTTGAATTGATTCAGACCGGAGCGATCGGTCCGGTGCGCGAGGCTCACGTATGGGTGTCCAGAGCCTGGGGCTGGCAGGGAAGTGAGGAAGAAGCAAAACGCAACAAAGACATTGTTGTGGTGCAAGACCGGCCGGCCGAATCGGAACCGATCCCGCCGAATTTGGACTGGGACTTGTGGCTGGGTCCGGCACCTGAAC
>CBDUAB010000275.1:0-5603 GCA_965365045.1 uncultured Planctomycetales bacterium | reverse complement strand
ATCGCACGTACAGAGGCGAAAACAAGAGGATTCGAGCCATGACCATTTTGTCCGGAACTCGTTATATTGGTCATTTGGAATTCGGATTTCCTTAGTCATTAGACATTAGTCATTTTTGCCAAAGGTGACTTGGGATTACGCGCGCTGATTTTCCATACCGTACCGCGTGGTCGTCGAAGCAAATAAAACCAAACCGGGACTGACGCCAGTAAGACAAGAATGCTGATGTTTTGTGAAATCGTCAATCCAGTTCCCCAGATTCCTTGTTCATCGGTGCGAATGATCTCGAGCATAAACCGGCTGATCGGATACAACACCATAAACCACGCCAACGACTCACCGTCTCGTCGTTGAAATGGAAAGTACGCCAGCAGGAAAATGCAAATTACCAGTGCGTTGAGCGTGCTGTAGATCTGAGTTGGATGCACGGGCCGACTGCGGGCCGGCTGCTCACCTGTTTTCCACTCCAATGTGCGGCCATCCGCTGTTTGTAAGGCGATGTTTGATTTTGCCATTTGCAGTAGGTCGCCAGCAATCTCGGTCGCCGGTCGATTACCGGCTTGCGCAAGCTCAGCAATCGCACGGCCGTTGATGCGAACAAGTTGATCACCGACGCGTAGACCGGCGCGCGCGGCCGCGGAATCGTCGTCAACCTCAGCGACCATGACTTTATTTTCCAGGTTGTTTGATAGACGCAATCCGTACAGCGCGCCCGATCGAAGCTGATCTATGTACGGTGGAGCTTCGGGAGGAAAAGTCACTGCCCAAGGTAATTCGCAAGCGCCGCCATAACAGCAGCCGTTGAGGAAACAGCCGATTCGTCCGATTGCCATTCCCAGCAATAAACTGGGCGCGATCAGGTCGGCGATTGCCAGTGGTGGTAGCCGATTCCGGAGGACGAACACGGCGAAGCCGATCGCGCCGCCGATCAGGCCGCCATAAATGACGATGCCCCCCTGTGTGACGTTGAGGACGCTGACAATCAAATCGGCCATTTTATTGGGGCCGAACTCGTCCCATTTTTGAACCACGTAGAAAAACCTGGCACCCACAATGCCACTTACGAACACCCAAGTTGCCAACGCATAAACCAGTTCGTGGTCAAAGCTAAGTCGGCGAGCGCGGTGCACCGCCAAACCAACCGCGGACACGACCGCGATCAAAAGCATGACCCCAAAGCCGCGAATTGGCACGCCCTGCCCAGTCGCCGAAATGCCTTCCAAGCGGGGCAATACGGCGACCAGCACAAAGGCAAAGATGCCCAGGATCGGTATTTGACTCTTGGTTTCTAGTCCGAAACCATGACGACGGTAGGACGACCACAGTACAAACGCCGAGATGAGAATCCAGACCCCAAGCGCCCAACCCCAACCGAATACGGGAATACCTCCTAGCTGATGTGGAATGTGAAAAAGTGTCTGATACATCCGTTAACCAATGGGGTTTGACCAACTAAGCTCGTAGAGAAACGATGCCTAGATTGGCTGCTGTAAGGAACTGTTCAGGAATAACGTGCTCGTTTTTGTTGCGGGATGGAGCAGTCAGGACATGGGTGGCGCGGAAAAGAACTTGCATCTCGTATCGTGCATCTCGTATCCCGTATCGTGCATCCCGCATCCAGTCGACAGTTATTGTCCGGGCCGCGACACGATGGGACCGGCACCCAAGCGATGGTTATCAATAAGACGGGTGGAGCCGACAAAAGCCGCGATTAGTCCGATGGTGTCGGCGTCCACATGACTGACCTCTACGAGCGTCGTTGGGTCCACAAGTGCCACGTAATCAATTCGTGTGATATTGGCGCTAATAAGCTCGCTGCGAATGCGGGCAGCCAACAATCCAGCCTTCTGCTCGCCTTGTTCATACAATTCAGCCGCCAGGCTCAGGCCACGTGACAAGGCCAAAGACTGGGTGCGCTCGTTTTCATCCAAATGGACGTTTCGTGAGCTCAACGCCAATCCGTCTTCGTCGCGCACAGTCGGACAACATTTAAGTTGTACCGGTAGATGTAGCTCGCGGACCATTTGGCGGATCACTTGGAATTGCTGATAGTCCTTCTGCCCAAAGAACGCGACGTGAGCGGGGATCACATGAAGCAACTTCAAAACAATCGTCGCGACGCCTTGGAAGTGACCGGGCCGGCAACGGCCTTCCCAAGGTTCGGCAATCTTAGGCGGCTGCACCAACGTGGAGTGTCCCGGTCCGACCATTTGATCGTCGCTGGGACAAAACACCATGTCGACCGATCGCGAGCTTAGCTCGGCGACGTCCGCTTCGAGGCGGCGCGGATAGTTCGCCAGATCTTCATCGGGGCCGAATTGAATTGGATTGACGTAAATAGTGACGACCGACACATCGCATTGACGGTTTGCCGCTTCGACAAGACTCAAGTGTCCCGCGTGAAGCGCACCCATCGTCATGACAACGCCGACGTTCTGGCCGGATTGCCTGGCGTCGTTGACAAATTGGCGTGCCGCGTCGCAATCGTTTGTCACGTGTGGCTTAGTCTTGGTGTTGACTCCCGACATGCGCTAATGCATCCCATTTATGGCTGCTGACAATTCGCGTCGTGCGCGGCGATCATCACTCGCATCCAATACCAACCACGGACCTCGCCCTGGCTGTCGAACCCGTTGCCAGAACTCGTGATATAGCGAGTTGCCGCCGTCTTCGTTCGGACCGCGTGGACCCTCATCGTGGAAAACGACCAGAAGCTGTGGTGCAACAAGCCGTGGCGATTGCCGCCGCCAAGCAAATTCGACTTGTTCGTAATCCTGCCGTGAAAAAACAATTCGGCTCGCCGCCAATATCTCCTCACACCAGCGATCGGCGACGATCAGCCTTTCGTCTCCGAACGACGCTGGCAAAAATGGTTGAGACCACTCGTGGAGCAATTCTATCGCCTCGGTTACAGAGCGGCCAGACGAAAGCTGCCACGAGGCGTTGCGCATGCTATCAACCGAAAAAGCGGCCCGCGCGGCTACTTCGGCTGCTAGCCAATTCGCCCAATATGTCGTGTCCGTACCCGGTAATCCCGTCACGACAACAATAGCGGGCGTACGGTTCAGGTTTTCCAGCAGCTCACCAACCGTCCAGCCAATCAACGGATGCTTGAAATCCGCCGCAATCTGAACAGCCGGTTCCAAGACAAATCGCCGCAGTGCCATCCAAGGATGGGGAATTCTCAAGTCTGAGGTTTCAACGACCGTTTCCCCAAGCAGCAAAATATCGAGATCGATCGGACGTGGTCCCCAACATTCAGCACGACGTCGCCCCAATTCGCTCTCGATGCGTTGCAACTCAACGATGAGTTCATGCGGAGCAAGCGACGTCTCGAGGAGGGCGGCCCCATTGAGAAACGTACCCTGTCCGGCTGGTCCGCCAACAGGCTGCGTCTCCAACCAACTGCTAACGGCCACCATTTCGGTTGCTGGAAGCGCATCCAATCGGTGCGTCGCCACCTCAAGATTATTTGCTGCTTTACCTAGATTCGCACCCAAACCGATCAGACACTTGGTCATGAACCCTATTCTCGCATGGCAGTTGACAAACGAAAACAGCAGCGCGTAACGCCGTTAAGGATATTTCGCTAGAAAAACTGTTTGTTTAACCGCCATGCCGTTCAATGACGCAACGGCAGCGTGTCATTCTGGGAGCGGGCACCGACGCGCAGCGTTGGTCGGCGACCGAAGAATCTGCCAACGAGCATGCACCACAAGGACGGTAGAACTCGGACAAGTCTTGAAGTTGTGTCGTTACCCAAAAAAAAAGGCCGGCATAACGCCGGCCCACCTCGCATCCGATGCGCGGATTTCTTGGTACACGTTGAGAAATACAAGATTTGTCTAACTCAACGCATGAGGCCCGCTCCGTCAGCCCAAAGCGGGGGTACGTCCAAGCATCCGGCCAGCGAAGACCGACCGGATCGACTGTCGTTCCCTCTGTCTGCCGCCCCCCATAGTTAATAACAAAACGTAATTAAAGACGTGGTTTTCCACATTTCAATTCTTCCACACCATCTGGGCGAATCAGCGCGCACACCGAGCGCAACGATCGTCAAGGACGCAATGCCCATGGGAGCGGAGGTAGGTATCGACAACCAACCTCAAAAGTTGAACCACATTGATACGCAGAAATTATGTTGTTCCTATCAAAAGCATCATTTTGCGAACCTTCGTCGAGTTGTCAACCAACCTGAAACAAAAAACATTATCAATATCGCCACTCTTGACAAAAAACAACATTTCGTCTTTCACATTTTTGTGACACGTCGTTGTCTCATCAATCATTTGGAACCGAGTGGCCACCACACGAGCTTGTCTCAGTGGAGCCGTGATTCTAACCAGCAACGTTTAATAACCGGTACTTCCCCACCGCCCGAGCTTGTCTCGGTGGAGCGATGATCGATTGTGAAAGCGGAATTGGTTGTGATCATGGCCCCACGGAGACAAGCTCGCATGGTGGCCGGCCGAAAACCATCGTTCTAACTGGTTATGATCATCGCTCCACCGAGACAAGCTCGGATGGTGGCGTAACCAAAATGTGGGTAACAACGAGTGCTCGCGCGTCGGGCTATCGTGCATCGTTGCAAAGCGCGTGACAAGCAGTTCATGAGTAGTCTACAATGAAAGTACATGGTTACGATCGTTAGCGTACGGGCCGTACTCTTTTGTGTCTTACGAGCAAGTCGGCAAGAAGGCAAACGAATGACTGCAGCGTGGCAAGCGCCGCACGGAGATCCCAAGCGTATCTCAGGTGAAGTACGCGCGCAGGCTCAACGATTGTTCGCGGCGACCGACGGTCTATCGTGGCCCGAGCGAGTTGAGGTGCTGGAACACCTACTGACTCCGGGAGTCTGTCGTAGACTTGGCATCTACGCTTTGCCTGACGGATTTCTACTCTCCGTGGTCATCCCGGTCTTTAACGAGGTCGCTACGGTGTCGACCGTCATCCGGCGCGTGCGAGAGACGCTAATTCCTGTAGAGATTATCCTTGTGAATGATGGTAGCACGGACGGTTCCAAGAACATTCTCGATGAAGTCGCCGGCGACGATGACATTGTGATCCTTCACCATGAATCGAATCGAGGCAAAGGCGCGGCGATTCGCACGGGCTTTGCCAAGACGACGGGCGACGTCGTGATCATTCAAGACGCTGACTTGGAATACAGCCCCGACGATTATCAATTGTTGCTGCAACCGATCCTCGAAGATCGGGCAGACGTTGTTTACGGCAGCCGCTTTACCGGTAGTGATCGTCGTGTGTCGCGGTTCTGGCACCAAAACCTTAACCGTTTCATCACGCTCATGTCGAACGTCTTTACAAATCTCAAGCTGACGGACGTGGAAACGTGCTACAAGGTGATTCGCCGCGAAGTGTTGTCCGAGATTCTGCCGGGCTTACGAGAAAACGGATTTGGTATCGAACTGGAATTGACCGCCAAATTGTCTCGCCGTCCGGGTACACGCTTTTATGAGTGCCCGATAAGTTATCGCGGTCGCAGTTATGCCGAAGGCAAGAAAATAAATTGGCGGGACGCGGTGCGAGCAATGTGGGGTATTCTGCGCTATTGATTACTGAGAAACCGGTCGAGGCGAATCAAC
>CBDUAB010000274.1:0-5603 GCA_965365045.1 uncultured Planctomycetales bacterium | reverse complement strand
ATTCACTACACGCGTCTCACAATCGAAAACGGTCATTCAGAATAATCTTAGTCAAATAGAACAACTTCAAGAACACCGTGCCGATATGAGTTATTCCAAACTTAAAGCCACTGACTTAATCTCGTTGTCAGTATTGACTCTTTTAGTGTTAAGCATGTCGGGATGTGGGAGCTCACAGGCAACCCAATCGACAAAAGAGCCGGTGGAGAACTCAGCGGCCGTTGCAACGACCGCGGCAGCCGAACAGGCTGTGAAACCGCAACTTAAATATCCGATTCCAAACGGTTCCGCGGAGGAGCTGGCCACGTTCCTGGGTGAAATGGCTCAGCAAAACCCCACTGGCGAATCTCCAGAAGAAGAGACACAAGATCTTGCCGATATCATGAAGTCGCGGATTCATGCCGCCGATCAAATTATGTCGTTGCCAGACGCGGAAGCCATTCTTCGCATCGTGGCTTGCGAGGCAAAGCTTGAATCACTTCGCGTGCTTGCGCTCGTCGGACACGGCAACGAAGCCGATTTCGTCGATTTCGCGGACGAATTGATCGACACCGATGATCCTGACTTGGCACGGCTGGGACGAATTGGCCGCCTGCACCAGCAACTAGACGAAGCCCGCACTCTGGGAATGATGGATACCGAAGCGTTGCTGTCGTCCGTGGATGAAATCGCGGTGCCCGTGGGCGACGGCGCACACCCGGATTTACGCGTGTTGTACGCGATGTTCGAGACGAGCGATGTGCTGCAGCAGATTGACGAGCTTGACGCAGCATCAGAGGCGCTCCAGCGCGGCGCCGAACTGCTCAAGGACCCGCCCGCCACCGAGAGTATCTTGTCGGTGTCCACCCGGTTTGCAAGGGAGTTCGAGGCGGTCGGCCAGGTCGAAGCAGCTAGGGCGATCTACGAGATGGTTCGCGCTAAGTTTGCCGGACATGAAAATGAGCGTTTACGTGAAAGCGCCGCTCAAACGTTACTGTTAGCGGACAAGCGATATGAACAACTGGGTCAGCCACTGCAGTTGACAGGTGAAACGGTCGACGGCAAAACGTTCGATACCGCTACGATCGATGACAAGGTCGTCGTCGTTCAGTTCTGGACGTCTTCGGATCTAGCCAGTGAATTAAGAATCGCGGAATTGCGCAAGCTGTATCTGCGCTACCACGAGCGGGGTCTGGAAATCGTCGGCGTTTGCCTAGACGAGGATGACACAACTCTCAACACCGATTCGGCGAACCAAGAATTTGCCTGGCCGACGATCCGAAATGCTGATCCAAGACAGCGGGGATTCTCCGATCCGAACGTCGTGAGAAACGGCATCGCAGCCGTTCCCTACGCACTGCTGGTGGACACGGACGGCACGGTTGTCGCGCTAAATCCAAACAAAGATCAATTGCGCGCGTCGATCGAAGAGCTCCTCAGCAAGCGCGAGCAACGAGTAAGCGGCGACGACTCCACGGCGAAAGAGGCGAAGCCAGAGGATGTCGAGCCAGAAGAGGTCGAGCCAAAGCTGGAAGCAGCCGCGGATGCCGTACTGGAAATTGATGACAACACAATCGGAGAGAGAATCGTCTTAGAGGAAGTTGCCGAGCGGAATCCATACGCACCCGATCAGGACATGTCGATTATTGAATTGGTCGAATTCATACTTGAGATGCAGGACAAGTCCCGCAGCATCCAAAGGCGAGATGGTTTCGTCGCGGGAATCATTGAGGCTGCCGACCGCGTGCTGATGGCTGATACCAAAGACCGCTATCAGGTATTGGCTGCTTTGGCAAAGTTCGATTACTTGCATCGCGATGCTTCCCGTGGTGATGCGGTGGCCGACGAGGCCTTACGAAAAATGACACAAGAATTCACGGCCGATACACGTCCTGAAATCGCCGCCGAAGTCGCTTTTTTCGTTGCTGAACAAAACGTGCTCGCTGGGAAAGGTAAACCGGCCGACGAAACCAAGCAGCACGTGGACGCAGCCATCTCGTTTTTTGCCAACTTCCCCGAGGATCTTGGCCCAAAACACCTGCGAATGGCGTCGGCAACTGTCGGCCTGATTAACGATCTCGAAGACGATCAGCAACGCGAAAACTATTTTCAACAACTCGCTGAGCATCTAGCAAAGAGCAGCGATAAGCAGGTCTCGAGATATGGTAAACGTATCGCTGGAACCGGAAGTGACGATGGCCCCAGCAAGCTCGTCGGCAAACCGCTGAAACTGAACGGAGAATCCGTTGACGGCGATCCGTTTGATTGGCAGGCTTATCGAGGCCGCATAGTATTAGTCGATTTTTGGGCGACGTGGTGCGGTCCGTGCCGCGCCATGATGCCGAAGATCGAAGAACTCTACAACGCACAACACGATCGAGGTTTCGATGTGGTGGGAATTAGTCTCGATGAAGATCTCGATCAATTGTCCGATTTTTTGGCGGATCACGAGGTTCCCTGGACACTACTGGCGGGCGAAGAGACGGCTAAGCTTGCCGATGAATATGGCGTTCGTGGCATTCCGCTGTTAATACTTGTCGATACTGAGGGCAAAGTCGTTGCCACAGGCCATAAACTCGAAGCCCTTCTCAATCCAATTCACGATTTGCTTGATGAACTGGATAACAAGTAAACGACGACGCCACAACGCTGATGTAAAGTGGCTTCATCCCTTATTATATCCCTGCTACCAATATTCCTGCCAAACTTCGGCGTGGGGCAGGAATATTTGTAGCAGGAAATATGTCAGCGGATATGGTGAAAAGACTCAACGTTTACACTTCGCCAGCAGTTCCTGAAACTGTACGCGCATTTCATCTCCGCCTAGATCAGGATGCAGTGCCGCGAGAACTTTGATGATTTCAGCGGCGCGCTGGGGTTGTCCCAGTTTAAAATGTGTCAGCGAAATTGTGTATTTCGCACGAAACCAGCGTGAGCTCTGTGGCTTACTGCGCCGCAACACAGTGCGCCACTGAGCGAGCGCACGTTTTAGCACGGCCGGCGTATCGGATTGCAACAAGGCCTGGGCATACGTCTCCTGAAGCTGCCCGTCCTTGGGACGCTGCTCGACTAACGGTCGTAGAACAACTTGTGCCTGTGCAAAGTCACCGGTGCGCATCAATGCGTCGGCCTGCCAACGCGACAACAGTATTCTTTGCTCGTCGCTAAGCTCCGCATGGTGCAGCGCAAGTCGCTCCACAACGGTCAACTGAAGCTTGCCAAGTTTCTGCTGGGTGGCACTCGGTCGATGCGTCGTGATTAGAGCGAGAAGTTCAAACCACGTTTTGGTCATGGGATGCTGCAACTTGCCCAGTTCATGTTCGGCGCGCGACCATTCTTCTTGGCCAGCGAAAGCCGCGACCAGTAGCGATTGAGCTCGATCGCGCCATGCTGGGTTGCCAGTTCCTGGACCGCCAGTTCCCAGATCTCCAGTTCCTGGATCACGAATTTCTGGATCTTCGTCCAAAAAAGATTCCATCAGGCCAGCAATCCTCTCTAAATCAGCCTCGTTCACATGGCGCGCGAACCGCAGGCGTAAATGGGCGGCGATCATCGCGGCTTGTCGTTGTGATGAGTTATATTGGCCACGTACACCTATATAATGCCGTTGCAACAGACCGATCGCTTCGCCGAGCTTCGCATCTTTAACCGTTTCGTCGTCAATTGCTGTGACAAAGCACTGTTTGGCACGCTTCAGCGCTTTCCCTTGCAAATTGATGTCGCCAGAAATCTCGCAATATAGCTTGGCAGCCGCCCAGAACTGGCGCTGGTGTTGGTAGAGTTTGGCTAGCCAAAAACGGACCTTGTCGGCCGATGTGGCGGTGGGCCATTTCTCAAGATGCTCTGTTAATAACGATGCATATTGATTGGTGTCGGCTGGGTTACGTCGCAAATCGGCGGCCATGGCGAGAATCGCCAGCTCGTGCGCGCCGGCCGCCTCGCTACGAGCGGGATACTTCAGTGCAACGGCGCGAAAGCGCTCGGTCGCATCGACAAATTCATCACGTTGCCGCTGAATTGCCGCGGCTTGAAACGCCAACCGGAATGCGGCGTCGTCATCGCCGAAGCGTTCCGCTTGTTCGGATGCGCGTTCATAAGCAGTCACGGCTTCGTCAAACCGGCCCCGCAGATAATAGGTCTTGGCTGCGCGCTGCAACACGTCAAAGTCACTGCCGGCGCCGGCGGCAACGGTACTGGCTAGCATGCTTTCCGCGCGCTGCAACCAGTAAGGACTGTGGTCACGCTCGATGATATGCACAAGCTCCACAGCCTTCTTGCGCCACGATTGAGCCGCTTGCGCTCGGTTGTCCTGCCGCGCGGTTCGCCAGTGATAGAGCAGCGTTTCCAAGTGAGCAAGATCTAAACCGGGATCCACTTGTCCGTCAATTTCACGTCCGTTTGCAATGACGTTTTGTGCTTGATCGCCCTGATCTTGCGCCAAGGCCAGCCGTATCCGTTCGGCGCGGGCAAGCAGCTTGAGCTTGGTCGAATCACCAAGCTGTAGCAGTTTGTCCAATTCATCCTCCGCCTGCGACCAGTCGCGCTTCAGTCTCCTGGCAGCGACCGACTTAAGGCGACTTTGCATCCACAACTCGGGTGTAACATCCGCGGGAGAAATTTTTCCCAAATATTTCAAGGCGGACAGACACGCGTTGAGATGATCGGGCGTCTCCGGTTTGTACAAACGCGCTTGGTAAAGATGTACTCGGCCGCGCGCAATGTAGACCCGGGCGCGCAGTGCTTTGAGCTGATTTTGCGTCGGACCTGCTAATTCGTCGGCGCTGCGATCACGTGCCTGCCAGCGGA
Organism: uncultured Planctomycetales bacterium; assembly: GCA_965365045.1. Taxonomy (GTDB): domain Bacteria; phylum Planctomycetota; class Planctomycetia; order Pirellulales; family Pirellulaceae; genus CBDUAB01. The sequence continues at coordinate 818 of CBDUAB010000274.1, read as the reverse complement.
GCTGCTCGTCAATCTGCTGCTCTAGGTCGGTGAGTTCTTTTACGGCCAACCGCAAATCGGATAGCGCACCGCCGTCCGCAGTTGGATCCGTCAATCCCAACTCAGCCGGCAGCATCTTCAGCTCCGCACGGGTAAGTGTTGCCAATGCGGCTTGGTATCGCACCACGGACAACCAACGATTTGTTGGTTGCGCCTGCTCGAATGTCATGACAACGTCAACCACCTTCGTCCACAGCGCGGGGCGCTGCGCCGCATCCGCGTGACGTGCTTCCTCGGCAAATACGCCGAGTAGCCTAGCCGTCCATTCGGCATGAGCACGCATGGACAAGGACGTGTCGTCAAGATGGTCGCGACAGTGAAACTCCGCCAAAGAAAAAAGTCGCCGCTGCAAAAGGCCATCAAGGAACCGCTGCTCGAACGCGTCTTCGACTCCTGGGGATGCGGCGAAAGTCGCCGACACTCCTAGTAGGACCTGCATACATAAGTACCTACGCCAACGCCGCAACACAAAGTGGGTCATTACGATTCACCAGTCGCAGTGAATTGAACGGTACCAAAACCGACTCGCCGGCTGATATCGTACACGTCGATCACGTGCCCCAGCGGCACGGCCGGTTGTGGATCGACGACTACGGGCAAGTCGCTCTTGATCGCCGCCACAGCGCTGAGTGTCTCTTCGACGGCCTTCAAACTCTCTTGCTCACGATCGTTGATCGTCCAGACGGGTTGTTCGTCGCGCAACTCGAGCCGCACTATCACAACGTCGAAATCGAGCATCTCGGCATCGGTTTCACTACTCCCCGCGGCGCCCGCCAACC
>CBDUAB010000273.1:0-5610 GCA_965365045.1 uncultured Planctomycetales bacterium | reverse complement strand
GAATCTTGGCGATAACGCCTTTGTTACCATGCCGTCCGGCCATCTTGTCGCCGACAGAAATGACGCGCTTGGTGGCGATGTAAATCTTGACCATTTGTAACACGCCACTCCGCAGCTCATCCCCACGTTTCATACTGTTGAGCTTACGGTCACGCATGTCGAGTGCCATTTCGACCTCCGGCCAGTGATTTCTGTGTATCTCTTCAATCTGCGCCTTGAGATCCTCGCTGCGCATCTTGCCGACGATCAACGTCAAGCGGAACTGCTGAGCCCGTTCGGCGACATATTTAGGATCTTGGCCCTTGGCGAGCGGTGTGCCATCGTCGTCGGTCAAGGTGCGTCCGAGCGCCGTTTCCATCTCCACGATCATTTCCGTGAAGAGATCGGCGATCCGAGTGTTCCCATCGGCTTCGATTTCCTTGAGTTCTTTTTCGAACTTTTTGCGTTCGTCTTCGGTCAAACTCATGCGCCGCGAAAACTTCATGGTGTCGATGACAATTCCCTCGATGCCGGATGAGACTTCGAGCGAGTCATTTTTTACATCCTCACCAGCCCGTCCGAAAATCGCATGCAAGAGCTTTTCTTCAGGTGTCAATTCGGTTTTCGATTTCGGCGAGACTTTACCGACCAGGATATCGCCAGGTTGCACGTAGGTGCCGACCTGAACGATGCCGGTCTCGTCGAGGTTTCGCAGCGCCTTTTCACTGACATTGGGGATATCACGCGTAAACTCTTCGCGACCAAGTTTGGTATCTCGAATTTCGATATCGAATTCTTCGATGTGAATCGAGGTGTAGACGTCGTTCTTTACTAATTCCTCGCTGATAATGATGGCGTCCTCAAAGTTGTAGCCATCAAACGACATAAATCCAACGAGGACGTTTCGGCCCAGCGCCAACTCGCCGCGGAAAGTGGCTGCTCCATCCGCGATCACTTGTCCCTTCTCCACTCGATCGTCGGGTTTAACGAGCGGTTTTTGATTAAGGCATGTACGTTCGTTGAGGCCGGTGTATTTTTTGAGTTCGTAAACATCCGCGCCGACGTCAATCCGGCTGGCGTCGACAAAGTTAACTTTGCCGGCCCGCTTGGCACGGATCACCATGCTGGAGTTGTGCGCAACTTTCTTTTCCATGCCGGTACCGACTAACGGAGGTTCGGCGATCAGCAGTGGCACGGCCTGGCGCTGCATATTCGAACCCATCAACGCTCGGTTTGCGTCGTCGTGTTCAAGGAACGGAATGAGTCCGGCGGAGACACCGACCATCTGACTTGGCGCAACGTCGATGTATTCGACTGTTTCGGCTGGTACGACTTCAAAGTCCGAGTGGAAGCGAGCGACAATGTTCTTTTCCACAAGCTGGCGGTCGTTAACACGCGAGTCGGCGGGTGCCACGTACGATTCGGCTTCTTCATCAGCGCGTAACCAAACGACATCTTCCGATAGTCGGCCATTCTTGACGACACGGTACGGCGTCACCAAAAAACCATAGCTGTCGACACCGGCGTAAATCGCCAAGCTCGAAATCAAACCGATGTTCGTACCCTCCGGTGTTTCGATGGGACAGATTCGCCCATAGTGAGAAATATGCACGTCGCGGACTTCGAAACCAGCGCGTTTTCGGTTCAAGCCGCCAGGTCCCAAGGCGGACAAGCGCCGCTCATGCGTCAACATCGACAGCGGATTGGTCTGGTCAACGACCTGAGAAAGTTCACCGCGTCCGAAGAAATACTCGATCGCGGCGGCAACACTCTTGGGATTAATCAAGCTACGCGGCGTCATGTCCTCGGCGTCTTTGAGGCTCATCCTTTCTTGTACGGTACGCCGCAACTTGAGGAAGCCCTTGCGCAATTCATCGGAGGCCAACTCATCGATGGTCCGCAGACGTCGGTTACCCAAGTGGTCGATATCGTCGATTTCGGCGCCTTCTTCGTTGCCCGACAATGCCAACACGTAGGCGATTGCCGAGATCATATCCTCCGGACGAAGCGTCATTTCTTTTTCAGAAACTTTGAGTCCGAGTTTGCGATTAATGCGAAAGCGTCCGACGCGTCCCAAGCGATAGCGGTTGGAGTCCGAAAATTTTTCTTGAAACAGCGTGCGTGCCTTTTCCAGTTGTGGCGGATTGCCGGGACGCAATCGCTGGTAAATCCGTAACAGGGCTTCCTCATGGCTTGACGTGGCATCGTCCGCCAACGCATTGAAGATTAGCGGCACCTTAGGTGGTGTCATCACTTCAACTTTCTTGACACCGGCCGTGCAGATGGTTTCAGCCACGTTTTTCGTGATCTTGTGACCAGATTCAACGATCAATTCACCGGCTCGATCGGAGCCCGCCGGATAGACGACATCATCAACGGAGATCTTGCCCTCGATTTTCGTTACGCTGCGACCGTCGACAATCTTTTGAGCGGAGGTTTCATAGAAGGCTCGGATGACATCCGCGTCACTGCTGTACTTGGGGTCAAATGCGCGCAGCAACGTGGTTGCCGAAAACTTTCCACTTTGGTCGATGCGAACCGTGAGGCTGTCTTTCTTCGTGACGTTGACTTCGATCCAGCTTCCGCGTTCAGGAATAATCCGGCAACTGGCAAGCTTGCGATCGGAAGTAGTGTCGTCTTCCAGTACAAAATCCACGCCCGGACTGCGGTGGAGCTGGCTGACAACGACACGTTCGGCGCCGTTGATGATGAATTCACCGCCGCCGAGCATAATCGGGATGTCACCGAGATAAACTTCCTCTTCAATCGCCTGATCTTTGTTGAGTCGCAATACGATGCGGAACGGCCGACCGTACGTCATCCGCAATTGACGGCATTCGTCAGGTGTGTACCGAGGCTTGCCCAGATCGTAGCTGAGATACTCGAGATTAATCTGTTTGTCATAGCTTTCGATCGGAAAGATCTCGCGCATAACTCCTTCGAGACCTTGATCCTTGCGCTTATCCTTTTCCACATCAGCTTGCAAAAAGGATGCGTAGCTTTCGGTTTGGATGCTGGTCAAATCGGGCGTTTCGTATTGCTCGCGACCGCTTCCAAAGATCTTTATTTCTCTCGGGATGATGCGACGTTCGGCAGAAGTAGCCATTTGCTAGACGCTCCTATTCAACGAAGATAGCGTGTGGTGTTCGACACGGACCAGATTCAAGCCGCTGCGGGCCAGCGCGCAGCGACACGGTACCGGCAGCGGTTTGCGCGCAGCAGAGCGGGAGGCAAACACTCGGGAGTTTGACTGCAACACAGACAATTCGGTCAAACCGTTTTCTACCCACATTGTGGCGTTTGCAACGAAAACCCCACAACGTTGTTGTTTGTTGCCATTGTTTTGTGCTGGAACAATGCGTTGAGCACAAGTTATTTGATTTCACACGAAGCGCCGGCTGCTTCCAATTTTTTCGCCGCTTCTTCGCATTCCTCTTTCGATACGCCTTCCTTGACCTTGCTGGGAAAGCTTTCGACGACGTCCTTGGATTCCTTGAGGCCTAAACCAGTAAGTGCGCGGACTTCCTTGATAACAGCGATCTTCTTGTCACCAAAACCGGTGAGCACGAGATCGAATTCCGTTTGTTCGACCACGGCATCTTCGTCGCCACCGCCACCGCCTTGCACGATGACCGCGCCGCCGGCTGCCGGTTCAATTCCATGGGTTTCTTTGAGATAGTCGCTTAGTCCTTTGGCGTCCTTGAGTGTTAACTCCGCGATTTGGTCACCGAGTGACTTGAGTTCATCCGATACTTCGAGGGTTGCGGTTTCTTCCGACATGTCAGTGCGTTCCTTTTCAAATGGGCGTCGAACTGGCCGACGCATGGACCGTGATTTCGTTTGGATGTTTGATTTCTTACGATTTCTGTTAAGTGACTAATCACCGTCCTTGGATTTCTGTTCGATTTGACTGGCCAAAGCACCACCAGGCGCGACTAGTGCCGCGGCAAGGTTGCCGCCCGGACCTAGCAATTGGCCAACAAGAATGCTGACCTGCTCTTCGCGGCTTGGCCATTTGCTAATTTCCTTGACACGTTCGGCGGACAAAGGCTCTTCGCCCATGACACCGCCCCGTGTCTTGAAGGCCTCCATATTCTTATCCGCGTCCAGTCGCATCGCTTCCTTGGCAAGCGTGACGATGTCGATGTCGTCGGCACCCCACATGATCGCCAGTGAACCTTCGGTGGATTGCATAGCGGTAGCCAATGGCGTGCCTTCGGTCGCGCGTTTAGCCAAACTGTTTTTGACGACCAGTAGCTTGATGTTCTTTTCTCGCAAATCCTTGCGCAGGCCAACTGATTGGTTCGCGTCGAGTCCAATGACATTCACGAAGACAGCTTCTTGGACACCATCCAAGCGCTGACTCAAATCGCTGGCAATCAGATTTTTTACGTACTTACTCATGTCTGCTTCACTGCAAATTGGGTGATTACATCACGAACTGGTTTCGCACTGTTTAAGCGGCTACTTGGACGCTGGGGCTCATGGTAGCGCTAATGGCAATTCCTTTTACATACGTGCCTTTCACGGCTATTGGCTTGAGCGACTGGATGTAATCCACAAAAGATTGGATGTTTTCACCCAGCTTACCAGGCTCAAAACTCAGCTTGCCCACGACCGCGTGTACGATTCCGCTGGCATCGTTGCGAAACTCGACCTTACCTGCTTTGTATTCGCTGATAACCTTGGCCACATCGGGCGTCACGGTACCAGCACGCGGCGAAGGCATGAGACCACGCGGCCCGAGGACACGACCCAACGGACCAACGAGCCCCATCATGTCAGGAGCGGCGATGCATACATCAAAGTCGAGCCAGCCATCCTTGATTTTCTTGGCCAACTCTTCTTGTCCGACTTCATCGGCTCCCGCGTCTTTGGCCGCATCGGCCAAATCACCCTTGGCAAAGACAATCACGCGTTGCGTGCGACCGATTCCGTTTGGCAACACAACCGAGCCGCGCACGATCTGGTCGGCCTGCTTGGGATCGACACCAAGCCGTATCGCAATCTCAACAGTCTGATCAAATTTTGTGGTGTCATACCCTTTGAGGATTTCGACCGCTTTGTCCAGCGATTGTGGTTCCTCCACGGACGTCTTGCTGACCATCGCTCGATAGCGTTTGGATTTTTTTGGCATTTTCGTTCTCGGTTATTAACTTCATCCCGACTGTGAATCGCATCGGTACCGTACAGCTGCGATTAGCCCTCGACCTCGATACCCATACTGCGGGCGGTGCCTTCGATAAGTCGGCGGGCGTGTTCGACGTCTCGCGCATTCAGGTCGGCCATTTTTTGATTACATATCTCGTCGATCTGAGCGATCGTGACCTTCCCCACCTTTTCTTTGTTAGGCGTGCCGGAGCCCTTGACGATGCCGGCTGCCTTTTTGAGCAGCGACGCGGCCGGTGGACTTTTAGTGACGAAATCGAAGGTACGATCGCCATAAACACTAACGATGACCGGAATGGGCGTGCCGGCGTATTCCTTGGTGCGATCATTGAACTGTTGCACGAATTGGCCCAGGTTGATGCCAAATCTGCCCAACGACGTACCGACCGGTGGCGCCGGTGTGGCTTGTCCGCCGGGCACCTGAAACTTCTCCAGCGGATCATCAATCCGCACCCGTTGACG
>CBDUAB010000272.1:0-5616 GCA_965365045.1 uncultured Planctomycetales bacterium | reverse complement strand
ACGGTACTCGCGCCGCTCGTTCCGGCCTACAAGCTGTTTCCTGCACCCTTTCAACCGCTCATTTTTGCCGTCGTTCTAACAGGAACGCTTGCAATTCATCGAGGCGATCCGTGTTGATGGCGTCAACTCCCGCATCGTAAAGCTCCATCCACATTGCGGGAGTTTCGGGTGTCGCCCAGAAGCGAACCCGCCGACCGGCATTGTGCGCCTGCGTGACCACTTCGCGCAGTTTCTTCTTTTCCACCGCGGGAATCTCACCTGTGCCACGCCAACGAAAATGGTTGCTCCAATTGTCGCTGATCATCGGCAACAAATCGGCAGGCTGATCCGAGTTCAAATCAGACAACCGCCCATCAATGCCGACGTAGCGAGGATCGTTTGCCGCAATCACGGTGGTTGCCCGGTTACCGCTAACGACGATGTCAATGGCGCCGGCTATACGACGGCCGCTTTGCACGCGTGTGAGGATCGCCTCGTACTGGCTAAGAAGTTTGTGAAGGGCTTCATAGGTAGCGGAGCCCTCCGACTTGATGTCGATCATCAGCGTAAAAGACGGGCCGTTTGGATAGACTCGACCATTATTCTGCTCGACACGCTGTCTTAGCGGTTCCAGGTAAAGCGACTGCAGCGTCCGTTCAGGTTTCAATTCCGATCGCGAATGCGCGACTTGCAGTTCGTCACCTACTAGAAAAACGTCCGCTTCAACGCTACAAAATCCATGGTCAAGGGCATCCAACAGAGGCCGTTTGTGATGATAATCGTTATGAGCGTGCGCTTTTGCCAGCGGAACAACTACCTTAGGCGCTTCCGCCACCACGTGATTGTTGAGTAAGCTCCAAACAACCAGCGGTACTACAACTCGCATACACATACGGTTCTCCCTCCAGATTTCGAGCCGACGCGAGCGGCTCCAAGCACTTTGCACATACAGCATGATATGTCCGTTGACGCGCTGACACAAATGGCCACCGCCGGCAGGCATCTCTGTCATCCTAAGATACCGACAATGAGTGAAGAATTCACCAGCGGCACTCGAGTCTCCGGAAGTCTCTTAGCGGCTGGAAGATTCTTCGCCTCGTGTTTACGGACGCGGCGACGAGTACCTTACCGTTTCGCAAAGTCTGTCTTTGCGGCGACGTATGTCTTGCTTATGGTTCATGCGGCAGACTGCGCGGAGTTGGTACGGACCTTTAGCGGGCACAAAGGGGCTGTCTACGGGCTTGCTTTCACGGCTGATCGTCAATATCTCGTTTCGGCTGGCGAAGACCGGCAAGTTCGATTGTGGCAGCTGCAATCAAAACCAATTGACGCAGAGGAAATGCGGCGTCGACAACAGCTCGTAGAGGACTTAGACGACGAGTCCTTCTTAACACGCCAGCAAGCTCAAGAGCAACTGGCGGAGATTGGCGCGGCGATGGCGCCCTCGTTGCGAAAGATCGCCAGTGATTCGAAATCGCGCGAAGCACGTTACCGCGCCCAGCGTTTGCTAAATGGCTTTGAAGCACCTTTTGGGTTTGGCCATCAGCGCGAGATTCGCTCGGTTGACACATCAAGCAGCGAGGGATTCATCGCCAGCGCCAGTCGCGATGGAACCGTTCGGCTATGGACGCCGCAAAACGCCCTCGCGTCGCGCGTCATCCAGTCACATTCTGACGGAGTGTGGTCACTCACTTTCGCCCCCAACGGTACGGATCTTGCTTCGGGTGGCGGCGACCACATCGTCTACATTTGGAACGCCGTGGCCGGGACGCGTAAACTCACACTTACGGGACACAGCAACACGGTGCACGATTTGGATTTTTCCCCGGACGGCAAACTGCTTGCTTCCGCCGGCGGCTTTGACGCCACCGTCCGCCTGTGGCACACCGACAGTGGACAAGAAGTGGCCGTATTGACGGATGATCAAGAAGCCACGCTGCGCGTCACGTTTCATCCATCCGGCAAGTTGATCGCGGTGGCAGGCTACGGTAACCGGTTGGACAGAATACCGCGCGTTTCCATTTGGCGAACCGCGAATTGGCAGCGACAACAAAGCTTCGCCGTTGATTGTGAAGTCGTTCGTTGTTTGCAGTTTTCAGCCGATGGCCGCTTTCTCGCAGTGGGTGGTAACTCAGATGTTTTGGCACTCATCTCAACCCGCGATTTCGAGCGCAAAATCCTTCTGCGAGGCCATAAGCGGGCTGTTTTATCCGTGGCGTTTGCCGACGGCCAGCCGATGGTGGCAACAGGTGACGCCGAAGGCAACGTCCGACTGTGGCGGTTGCCGGAGGAAGATTGAGGTCACATGCAGCGAAACTATTGGGGGGCGCGTCACGGGATGGTCTTTGTCGGTCGCCGAAACTTTGAGTATGGTAGTCGTATGGTCGAAATGCACATAACTCGAACTAGACGATTAAGCGATCTGGCTTCGGCTGTGGCGGCGATCGTGTGTTTTGCTTTGTCGACCTCCACGGGCGCTGCCGCGGTTCCTCCGCCAGAGCAGCTCGAGTTTTTTGAAACACACATCCGCCCTGTTTTGGTCAAGCATTGCTATGAGTGCCACGCGACGGATGCAAAGACGGTTCGCGGTGGCCTGTTGCTGGATACGCGCGGCGGCATTCGTAAGGGTGGCGATACGGGACCGGCCGTCGTACCAGCTAAACCGGACGAGAGCCTTCTGCTGGAGGCACTTCGCTACGAGTCATTTGAAATGCCGCCAGACGGCAGGCTACCGGCGGAAACCATTGCGAAGTTCGAAAAGTGGGTAGCCGACGGCGCTGCCGATCCGCGGGAGGGTACCGCGAAGATCGAACAGCGCGACATCGATTTGAATGTCGGCCGTCAATTCTGGGCGTTTCAGCCCGTGGCGAAACCGCAACCGCCGCTTGTCCAAGACAATACCTGGCCGCGCTCGCCAATCGACCAGTTTGTTTTGGCGCGTCTCGAGGCTGAAGGAATCAGTCCATCGAGGGACGCGGAAGCAGCTACGTTGTTGCGTCGTGCCAAGTTCGATCTAGTGGGGTTGCCTCCGACGCCAGCGGAGATCCGCTCGTTCCTGCGCCGGCCAAGCCGCGCGGCATTTCAACAGCTAATCGATGGCTGGTTAAATTCATCTCAATTCGGTGAGCGCTGGGGACGGCACTGGCTGGATGTCGCTCGCTTTGCTGAATCCAGCGGCGGCGGACGTAGCTTGATGTTTCCCGATGCCTGGCGATACCGCGACTACGTCGTCAGCGCGTTCAACGCGGACGTTCCGTTCGATCAGTTCGTGCGCGAACAAATTGCTGGCGACTTACTTGACTATGCAGATCAAGCGACCCGCGACCGCAACCTCGTGGCCACTGGATTCCTGGCGTTGGGGCCAACGAATTACGAACTGCAAGACAAAGAACTGCTCGAAATGGAAGTTGTGGACGAACAGATCGACACGATCGGCCGAGCGTTTCTGGGGTTAACCCTCGGCTGTGCCCGCTGCCACGATCACAAGTTCGATCCGATTCCGATGACCGACTACTACGCGTTGGCCGGCATCTTTGCCAGCACGGAAACGGTCGAGCACAGCAACGTGAGTAAGTATGTCGAACACACGTTGAAGTCGGATCCCGCGTGGCCCGGTTATGAACTGGCGCAAAAACGACTTGCAAAGTTGCAAACGGAGCTGAAATCAGCCCAAAAACTCGCCAACGATCTGAAAGCGGAACGTGACAAATTTGCCACATCGGGAATCCTCGTTGACGACGATCAAGCTGAATTGGTCGGCAAGTGGCAACCGTCGACGAGCGTGCCGCATTATGTGGGAAAACGATACTTGTTTCACACCCAAAACGGCGAGATGTCAGCGAGCGCGACATTTTCCGCCGAGTTACCGACCAGCGGTCAGTACGAAGTCTTGATCGCTTATAGCTATTCCTCAAATCGTCCGCCGGCAGCGCGTGTGACGGTCCACCATCGCGACGGTGCCGCAGATTTGTCGATCAATCAGCAGACCAAGCCGCCAATCGATCAGTTGTACGAACGTCTCGGCGTGTACGACTTCACCGCAACTGAAAAGGCACGTGTTTCTATCAGCACGGCTGGATCAGATGGCTTTAGTGTGATTGCCGACGCCGTCCGGTTCGTCCCAGTGGACGCTGCCGACACGAAAGACGCGGAGGAGCAAAAAAAACGTGAATCGCTGCAATCACAATTAGGGCAGGTCGAAAAACGCGCCAAAACGCTACAGCAGCAGATCAAAGATGCCCAAAGCAAAACGCCGCGAAAGCCCATGGCAATGTCGGTGCGGGACCGCCCCACACCGCAGGACATTCGTTTGTTGATTCGGGGCGAAATTCGCAAACCAGGTCCACTGGTACAACGCGGTTTTGTCAGCGTCGCTTGCACGGCCGCTGCGCCGGACGGCAGACCCATGCCCGCGCCGATCGCGCCGGGAAGCAGCGGACGACGTGAACTGGCCGAGTGGCTGGCATCTGCCGAGAACCCGCTGACGGCCCGTGTCATGGCAAACCGAGTTTGGCACCATTTGATCGGCGGCGGACTTGTGCGCACTGCTGACAATTTCGGTGCCATGGGTGACTTGCCAACCCATCCGGACTTGTTGAACTATCTTGCCGCGGACTTTGTCGAGTCGGGTTGGTCGGTAAAGCATCTGATCCGGCAGATCGTGTTGTCGCGCGTCTACCATCTGGACAGCCGGGCGGAATCGTCGGTGATCGCAGCGGACCCGCGGAACCACTTGCTCGCTCGTGCTAACCGGCGACGGCTTGACGCGGAAGCGATTCGCGATTCCATGTTGACGATCAGCGGGCAACTTGAAACATCGTCCGGCGGTCTTACGATCAACAAAATCACGCAATACGACGTCGAGTACAATTTCGATTCGCGACTGCGCAGTGTTTATGTGCCGCGCTTTCGCAATCCCGTATTGGACCTATTTCAAGCGTTCGACGTGGCCAATCCGAACATCGTTACGGGCCGTCGCAATACGAGCGTGCTGCCCACGCAAGCGCTTTTCTTGATGAATAGCCAGTTTGTGACGGAACAAGCGGAGTACGCGGCCAATCGCTTGATTGAAACTGTGACCGACGGTCAGTCACGACTGGAAAACGCCTTCCTCATGACACTTGGGCGGCTACCAACCACCGACGAGCAGCAATTGATCGAATCGCTTCTCAATGGTGAAGAGAACACTGAAAGCGATGAAGTCGGACGCTGGAGCGAAGTCTACCACTTGTTGTTTGGTTCGATCGATTTTCGCTATCTGTACTGACATTATGTTCTAAGTCTCCGACCCGCTATGCGGGACAACGCCCGGAATGAACGGGAGCCGTGAGACCCACGGTGGATTTGCGAGAGGCCGTGACCGCCGTTTGTCGTTTGTGTTGAGTTGAATCGAAACGCTACCACGGGCCTCACGGCCCCCGTTCGCCGAAACTAAGGAGTTGGGTATGGTCTTTGGAAATCTCTCCCGTCGATCACTTTTCGTGCTGGTCGTTTTCGTATTCAACCCGCTGACCACCGATGGCGCGGACTTTGACGTGATCCTGCGTGGCGGAACGGTCTACGACGGCTCAGGAAACCCTCCTGCGATAGCAAGTGTCGGTATTCGAGGTGATCGCATTGCGGCGGTAGGAGACCTGA
>CBDUAB010000271.1:0-5623 GCA_965365045.1 uncultured Planctomycetales bacterium | reverse complement strand
TCCTGGCTTTGTTGCCCCTCGTAGTTTTTCCGGCAATCGCTGTCGGCGCGGATCCAGGCGCGAAGTCGGTTGAAAAAGTTAGTTTCAACCGCGACATCCAACCGATCTTTTCGGACGTCTGTTTCAAATGCCACGGTCCAGACGAAGACCAGCGTGTCTCGGATCTGCGTCTTGATACAAAAGACGGCGCGATGGCCGATCTCGGCGATTACCGAGCTATCGTTCCCGGTGATTTGGAAGAGAGTGAGTTGTATCGCCGTATCACATCCCCCGACCCAGAACAACGAATGCCGCCACCTGATTCTGGGCGAAGTCTAACTGAGGAGCAAATTGACAGCCTGACGAAATGGATTGAACAAGGCGCCTCATGGCAGGACCATTGGGCATTCATAGCACCGTTACGTCCCGCTCGACCGAAAACGGAAAACATTGACTGGCAAAGAAATGCGATCGACGATTTCGTCCTGGCCCGACTTGAGGCAGAGGGACTGAAACCTGCGCGCGAAGCGGCCAAGGAAAAGCTGATTCGACGAGTGTCGTTGGATTTGACTGGTTTGCCGCCAACGCTGGAAGAAGTCGAGGCGTTCCTTGGCGATCGCGCACCGAAGGCCTACGAGCGCATGGTTGACCGGTTATTGTGCTCGCCCCGTTTTGGCGAGCGAATGGCGATGGAATGGCTCGATGCCGCCCGGTATGCCGACACGAGTGGATATCAGTCTGATGGACCTCGCTACATGTGGCGCTGGCGTGATTGGGTGATCAATTCGATTAACGCGAACATGCCGTTCGATCAATTCACCATCGAGCAAATCGCCGGCGACCTACTTGCCGAAGCGGCCTGCAACGACACTCGACAAATCGACAAACAACAGATTCGGTCATCGACAGCGTGGCGCGACGAACTGGTTCGAGACCCGATACGGTTGAACCGGCTGATCGCCTCGGGATTCAACCGTAATCATCGAGGCAACGCGGAGGGTGGTGTTGTTCCCGAGGAGTATCAGGTCGAGTATGTCGTTGATCGCGTCGACACAACGTTTACGGTTTGGCTCGGTCTGACGATCGGATGCAGCCGCTGCCACGACCACAAATACGATCCGTTCAAGCAAGAAGAGTTCTACAAAGTATTCGCGTATTTCAACAGCGTACCGGAAAACGGCAGAGCGATCAAAGAAGGCAACTCCGTACCATACATCAAGGCTCCGACGCCTCGGCAACTTAAGCAACTCGATGAATTAGACGCTGAGCTCGCCGCGGCAGAAGCAACAGTCGCTGGTCTAAACCGAAAACTTGTTGCCGACCAAAAGCAGTGGGAACAAACACTGGACCCGAGTACGTGCGATGACTGGACGGTGACTGACGGACTTTTGTCCCATTTTGCGCTAGACGGCAATCTGGCGGACAATGCAAGTGACAAAGCCGTAGGTCGATTTACGACACCCGGCGGCGCATTCGTGCAAGGCCGACTCGATCAGGCTGCGCGTTTCAACGGTGAGTGTTTCGTCGACGCCGGGGACATCGCGAAATTCGACTACCTTGACAAATTCACGCTCGCCGCGTGGATCCATGCCGAGGCTGAAACCGGCACGGTGATTTCACGAATGACGCCGCAACCGCAGGCGGACGGCTACTACGTGCACTTGGAAGACGGACACATCCAATTGAATCTTGTCAAACGCTGGCTTGACGATTCGATTCGCGTCCAGACGATTCGAAAGCTTTCGCTTAACCAATGGCACCACGTCACCGTAACCTACGATGGGTCACGAGTTGTCGAGGGCATCAACATTTACGTTGATGGGCTGCTTGAACCAGTAAAGGTCAATCAGTCGTTCATTAACCAATCGTTTGTTGTCGACCAACCGCTGCGCATCGGCGGAGGCAGCGGTCCTTTTAGTGGTGTGATTGATGACGTGAGAGTTTACGATCGCGATTTGCCGGCTGACGAAGCTGCGGTAATTGCGAATCCGGCATCGATCTCGCAAATCGTTTCCCTACCGTCCGGAAAGAGGTCGGACGCCCAGCGACAAAAACTGCGTTGGTATTATATTGCCCAACACGCCGAGGAATCCATTCGCGCGGCATACGTAAAACTGCAAACCGCTAAGAAAAATCGACGTGAGTTTCTCGAACACCTGCCGACCGTGATGGTCATGCAGGAATTGCCCGAACCTCGTCAGACGCACGTGTTGGTTCGCGGTCAATACGATAAACCGGGCAAAAGGGTATTGCCCGGCGTGCCAGGTATTTTTTCACCTTTGCCGAAGGATGCGCCCAGCGACCGTCGCGGCTTGGCTCGCTGGCTGGTCGACCCGGCCAACCCGTTGACCGCTCGCGTTGCCGTCAATCGATTCTGGCAAATGTACTTTGGCACCGGTTTCGTCAAAACGACCGAAAATTTTGGAGCCCAAGGCCAGCGGCCCAGCCATCCGCAATTACTCGACTGGTTGGCTACCGAGTTCATTCGTATTGGCTGGGATGTGAAGGCCATGCAGAAGCTGATTGTGACGAGCGCCACGTATCGCCAGTCTTCAAAAGTGTCACCAGAAATGCTGGCCACGGATCCAGAGAATCGTCTGTTGGCGCGCGGGCCACGGATTCGATTGCCCGCCGAAATGGTGCGCGACCAAGCACTTGCTGTTAGCGGCCTGTTAACGGAAAAACTTGGCGGGCCGTCGGTATTGCCCTATCAACCCGAAGGGCTTTGGAAGGAGATTGCTTCCGATACCGTTTACAACCAATCACACGGTGACGACCTTTATCGCCGCAGCCTCTACACATATTGGAAACGTACCGTTGCTCCGCCAACCATGGTCACACTGGACGCGACGGCACGCGAATCGTGCATCGTCAAACGCTCGCGCACAAACACGCCCCTGCAAGCGCTGGTTTTAATGAATGAAGTCGCGTTCGTCGAATCCGCGCGGGTTTTGGCTCAACGGACGATGCTGCGGAGCGACAGCGATCTGGACTCGCGACTGCGATACGCCTTTCGTCGGGCAACGGCTCGCAATCCTGATTCCTCCGAACTGAATGTCCTGGCGGACAGTTTCCATTATTACTTGCGCGAATTTCGTCGTGATCCAGAGGCGGCCGACAAGCTGCTCAGTACGGGCGAATTCCTCCGCGACGAGCGACTTGATAGCGCTGAATTGGCGAGTTATACGATGGTGGCAAGTTTGTTACTGAACTTGGACGAAGTCATGACTAAGGAATAGTTGGAACCAAGGAAACACGTTTCATGAATGCGTTCGCCGAGAATACGCTGCATGCCACACGTCGACAGTTCTTTGGGCGGGCGGCGACAGGAATTGGTGTTGCGGCGCTGGCGTCCCTACTACAGGAAGATCTAATTGCGGCGCCGGACGATTCGCACACAGACCAGGTTCGGCGGGAGTTTCCGAGTTTTGCGCCTAGCGCGAAGCGTGTCATTTACTTGTTTCAGTCTGGCGCGCCGTCGCAGATGGATCTGTTTGATTTTAAGCCAAAGCTGGATGATCTGCGCGCCACCGAGTTGCCCGATTCGATTAGGCAGGGACAGCGTTTGACAGGCATGACGAAGGACCAGGAAAGTTTCCCGGTCGCCCCGTCGATTTTCCGATTTGCGCAACGTGGTAAATGTGGAGCGTGGGTCAGTGACCTAATGCCGCGGACAGCCGAAATCGTGGACAATCTGTGTTTCGTCAAGTCGATGTACACCGAAGCCATAAACCACGATCCCGCCATCACGTTCATTCAAACGGGCGCCCAGTTGGCTGGACGGCCTAGCATGGGTTCTTGGTTATCGTACGGTTTGGGCAGCGCGAACAAAGATTTGCCAAGCTTCGTGGCGATGGTGTCTGGCAACGGTGGCCAACCACTTTACGATCGACTCTGGGGTAGCGGGTTTTTGCCGACTCAATACGCGGGCGTAAAATTCCGTTCGCTCGGTGATCCGGTTCTTTACTTGTCGAATCCGCCCGGTTTGACTGGCGAGAATCGACGACGGTTTCTCGACGACTTAGCAAAGCTGAATCAGATCAAGCTCGCGGATTTTGGTGATCCCGAAATTGCGACTCGAATTGCCCAGTACGAAATGGCGTACCGAATGCAAAGTTCGGTTCCCGAACTGACCGACATATCCCAGGAGCCCGAACACACGTTTGAGCTCTACGGAGAAGATGCAAAGCGCCCCGGAACATTTGCCTACAACTGTCTGCTCGCTCGCCGGCTTTGCGAACGCGATGTCCGTTTTGTCCAGCTCTTTCACCGCGGCTGGGATCAACACACCGATTTACCGAAGCAGATCACGATACAGTCCAAAGACACCGATCAGGCATCGGCTGCCTTGGTCGTCGATCTAAAACAACGTGGCCTGCTTAAGGACACGCTTGTCGTTTGGGGAGGTGAGTTTGGCCGCACGGTTTATTGCCAAGGTCGCCTGACAGCCAACGATTACGGACGCGATCACCATCCGCGATGTTTCACGATTTGGATGGCCGGCGGCGGAGTCAAGCCGGGTTTCTCGTACGGCGAAACGGACGACTATGGATACAACATCACACGTGACCCAATGCACGTGCATGACTTGAACGCTACGATCTTGCATTGTTTGGGCATTGATCACAAACGGTTGACATTCAAGTTCCAAGGGCGACATCACCGGTTAACCGACGTCCATGGCAATGTTGTACATGACGTTTTGTCGTAAGTCGCTGGCGGTTCGTGCCACGCCGCCACTTCCGACAGCCCTTCGACGCTGGCCGCGATCTCAATGACTAGTTGCTCGGCACGCGAGGCGGGCGCGCCGGTGAATTTGGCAAGGTGGATCAGCGAAACCAGCTCGCGAACGCGGGCCAGCGTCATCGTCAAATCCTTGTAGGCTTGGTCTCGAACTTGATGCAGGCGTTCATAATTGTCGCGTCGCGCTCGCTTGCTCTCATGGATCGGGTCGCTTGACCGTTCCGGTTCGTCGTCGAGCTGTGTCAAATCGTGCGAGACAGCCAAGAGATGATCCATGTCTCGGATACGGGCCGCTTGCGAGTTCCAGGCGGAACGCAGCTCGATGATCCGATCGCGCTCGCGGGAAAAGGCATCTTCGGCCCAGCCATCGAGACTGGAAAACGCGGCGTCGAGCTCTCGTTCGACTTCGGCGATGTTCTCCGATAGTTCGTCGGCGGGCGGCGTCGGCGCCAAAGCTTGACGCGGCTCGGAGACATGCTCCGGCGTTAATAGAATCGGCAAATAAAGCGGCCAAAACAGCACGGCGGTGACGGCGCGAAAGGGCCGCTGATTTGGCCGCTGGGCACCGGTGATCCACACGGCGACCGCCACGGCCAGGCCGATCAGCACATAGAACAGCATCGTTTCGCTGAGTCCCATCACTCGCCTGCATGTTCTTTCAACGCGGCCAGCTCTTGTTCGACGACGGCAGTCTCGTCGTCCTCAAACGCTTCCTCATCGTCCATTCCGTTCAGTTCACAAAACGCGTCGGCCTCTGCCTCCGCCAGTTCCACCTGTTCGAACAATCGGTCGAATCTGCTAAACGCCCCATGTCCACTGGTTGACGACGTGACACGGAGAAGCTGTCTTCTCGCCTCCGCGGTCCGCTTTCGTGCGATTAACGCGGCGAGTTTTCGCTTCG
>CBDUAB010000270.1:0-5640 GCA_965365045.1 uncultured Planctomycetales bacterium | reverse complement strand
ACGGCGTGTTAGAAACGTTGGCCCAACCACGGCCATAGCCAATATAGGTGCCATCCGGTCCTGGCATGGCACCCGGTCCTTGGATGATTGGAAAGCCGTCGCGGGTCTGCTTGGGGATCATGTCAAACTGCAGCGCATCCGGCGCCATGGGTGGGAACGGGGCCGTTTCCGGCCGCTCCGTGTATTCTCCCTGCGGCTTACGGCCAAGCCCCTCGGCACAGCCACCGTTGTCTTGGAAATAGCACAACAGCGTATTGTCGAGTTGGCCATGACGATGCAGTGTGTCGACAATGCGGCCGATGCCTTGGTCCATGTTGTCGATCATGGCAGCATAGACCTCCATGCAACGGATCTCCCACGCCTTGTCTTGCACCTTGCTCCAATCGCCCGCCTGTCGTGACAGTTCGCAATCGGCACGGATAAGTCCCATCTTTTTCAGACGTTCGAAGCGAGTGCGGCGTATTGGTTCATAACCTTCGTCATAAACACCGTGATACTTGACGACGTCTTTTTCCAACGCGTGCATGGGCCAATGTGCGGCGGTGTACGAGACGTACAGCAAAAACGGTTGATCCGCGTGTGTCTCGGCATGTTCGTCGATGAACTTGACGGCGTTGTCGCTAATCGCATCCGTGTAGTAAAACTGCCGCGGTTGATACGCGTCATCAGCCAACGGTGAGATCATCGTGTTCTGCCGCATCAACGAGTTGGGATCGTAAAAACTACCGGCGCCGTGGATTGTCCCATAGAACTTGTCAAATCCACGTTGTAGCGGCCAGTTGAATCGAGGGTCTTCCGGTTTGCGATGTTTCGTGACATGCCATTTCCCTGACATAAACGTCGTATAACCAGCCGCACGCAGCACTTCGGCAAACGTCACGCACCGGTGATTCAAATCACCGCGATAGCCTTCGTAGCCACGGTCATTCATCATGTGCCCAATACCTGCCTGGTGCGAATAAAGCCCGGTCAACAGTGCGGCACGCGTGGGGCAACAACGGGCCGTGTTGTAGAACTGCGTGAAACGCAGACCATCAGCGGCCAATTTATCCAGGTTTGGCGTTTTTATTTCGCTTCCATAACAGCCGATGTCGGAAAACCCCATATCGTCCGCCATGATCAGAACAATGTTTGGACGTTCCGCGGACTGCAGTTCGCCGAGTCGAAGAAGTAACGCGGAAGCCACGAGAGTCAACGCAAGCGTGACGCGCACCTTCGATTCGATCGAGAACATATCGTGTTTCCTTCGGCCGGTTTTGAATTCCTAGATGAACAAAAAGGGCTACGAGAGCCCCAGTCCAAGTTGCTTACAGAACTTAATACTGCGTTCAATCTCGCCCTTTTGGTACTCTTGGTCCGCCTGTTTGCGGTCCACGCCATCAGGGTGTTGGTGCTGTTCTCGCGGGGAGCCTTTCCTTGCCATCGCGATGAAGCGGTCATAGCCAGCCGGTTTCCCCCGCGGCCAAGCATTCCAGAACTCTTCTTTGTTCACCGCCAACTCATGGTTGAATCCAGAAATCGTTTCAATGTTGACCGGAGCTTGCGGGCACAGTTGGGCAAAGCGATCAAAGTAAGCCCGCCAATCAACGTCGCCTTCGCCCATGGCCGTCCATTGCGCCGTGACACCATTCTCGCTTGTCCACACAGCCGTGTCACGCAGGCTCGTCGTGATGACGTGCGGTCCCAGATTCTCGAGATTTTGCAGTGGATCCTCCAACGTCCAAACCGCGTTTCCGGAATCCAAGTTAACGCCGACAAAGTCGGTGCCGGCCGATTCAACCAGACGCTTGAGTTCAAGCGAGTGCATGTCGCCCGCATGGTTCTCGACGCCAATCTTAATATTTGCATCGAGCGCCCTACCTCGACACGACTTTAATACTTTTACGGTGTCCTCGATACGCGCGTCGATGCCACCTTCGGTCAAACGATCGCGGCGATTCCCCAAGATGACACGAATCGACGGCGAACCAAGAGCCTGGGCGACACGAATCCCTAATTGCAAATGCTCTTCCGCGGTGCCCCAATCTTTCTTAAAGCTTGTCGAAGTCGGACAGATGCTCCATGTGCCGACGTATAGTTGGATATTCTTTTGCGCCGCATGATCCTTGACGCTTGCCAGGTAAGCTGCATCAAAGTTCTCAAACGCGTACAAATCCGTTATGAACATCGCATCGACGTTCTGCGCCGCGGCATAGTCGATTAGCTGTTTTGCCTTCCACCCCATCGCGCGAACGGCAAAGTTGTCGATGCCAAGACGCAAGCGGGTCTGGATGTCGGCAGCGAAAACGCTATTGGCCTGAGGAAGCAAACTGCCGGCGAGCATAGCTGTCGTGAAGTTGCGTCGCGAGATTTTTTTATCACACATTGGATGCCTCGATGGATTTGCGTTTGTAACTGCGGGAACGCGCGGCCTTTGGATTTCAGAATAAATTACCGAATTGGGGCCGGCGTAAGTGCGATGCAATGATCAAACCACCCGTGCTAGTCACTAGTCAAGTACTTCCGGAGAGTAAAGAAAAAACCAGTTTTTATCTGGACTAACGCTACCAATCAAGGTATTGCCGTGATGCGTTACTCGGAAAAGCGCAACTGTCATCCTGAGGGAGCGACAGCGACCGAAGGATCTTCCAAAAGCATCTGAATAGCGTGGGCGAATTCAAAACGTGATGGCCTGCTGTCGGGGTTGGCAGATGTCTTCGGTCGCTGTCGCTCCCTCAGGATGACACAAATCGACGCCGACCAATTAGACGACCCTGTCCAAACAGACAACGAGCAATTTTGGCAAAGTTGCTTGACTATCGATAGGTGTCGTGTTAATAATGCGTAGACGCGGGCAGATTTCTGCCTATGCATTCAATCAATGTCCACGATTTTCCCGATGGTTTGGCTCATGGACGCGACACGGCGATAGTCGTTTCAATCGCGACGTTTCGTCAGCTTATCTCCCACGCGTCCAATCGGGAGTTCTAAACTTGCCACTGTGACGGCTCGATAGACGATTCTCCGTGCTTATTGTCGGAGTCATCGCGCGGAGTCTGTAGCGCAAGTTGTCCCCGTTACGCGTGCGTCAAGCTGCCGAACGCCACGGACAAGGTACGGATTTAGTGGAAAATCATGCGATTGAAAGCCTGTCGACCCTCTCGCGCTTTTGGGAGATAGGTAATGAGAATAGCAACAGGGATCACGGGATTTGTCGTTTTGTTGTGCGTGTCACGGACAATTCTGGCTGCACCCGTGGTCGTCGTCGGGGAGCATGAACTGCTCGCCAACACAGCCGACCAATTGATCGAGATCATGGTCCATGGTGGTGACCCGGTCCAGGGAGTTAATCTTCGACTCCAAGTTGCGGACGGCGGAACTCATCCGGACGCCGGCGGTTCCATAGATGGGCCGAAAATCTCGAGTATCGATTTGGTCGCGGGAACGATTTTTGATGGGAACCATACGAGTCAGAATGACCTCTTAAACTTGCCGCAAGTTTGGGTCCAGTCGATCACCACGGCTAATAGCACCGTCGCAGCCGACGGCGTGCTGGCGACTGTAATGATTGACACGACCGGTTTTCTGGAAGGCGAATTTGACTTGTGGGCCGGAAACACGCTGGACGGTGCGACCGACTTTGCTGGTATTCCCGCCGAGATCACGGAGGGCTCGATACGGATCGTCCCTGAACCGGCAAGCTTGTTTGGGCTGCTGACCGGCCTGGGAATAATATGCGCTCTGCTGCGTCGCAATAGTGCGAGGTCGCGTTAAAGCGAGACGTCGCGCTAACGCTGTTGATGCGGCTGCGCTGCGGTTAGTTAATGCTGCGCAGCCAACAAAACAAAGGAAAACGACAGAAGTTTGGCAACTTACCTACGGGCTTGACCGTTAATCAGGTACTCGTTCCCACCTTTAGGCAAATACCGTCGGTGCATCGTGCGCCGCGCGGCTGGCTACTGCGGAAACTCAAGGACACAATCAATGGGTCTCAGTAATCGATCGGTACGCACTGGTCAGGTTCGACGTGCGCTCAAAAGACAACAGAAAACTCGACAACGCAAAGCTCTGGGTTCGGAAACTCTTGAGCCTCGCTGCATGCTTGCCGGTGATGTCGTCATCAGCGAGATCATGTATCACCCGATTTCGAACGATCCGGGTGACGAGTGGCTCGAACTGCTGAACCGGGGCGACGAAGCTGTGGACCTGACCGGTTATCAGCTCACGGCTGGCGTGGATTTCACTTTCCTAAGTGTCACGCTCGAACCAGGTAGCCAGCTTGTTGTTGCGGCCGACGTCGCTAAATTCTCCGCGCTGTATCCGTCGGTCACGAATGTCGTGGGGGGCTGGGAAGGTCAACTCAGTAACAAGGGCGAAGACATCCGACTGCGCGATGAGATGGGAGCCGAAGTCGATGAAACTTTCTATGCGGACTCCGGGGATTTTGCCGAACGCCGGTTGATCGAGAATTTTTCCGACGTAGTCAACATTGTTCGTGCCTGCAACAACGCTGGCACATTCCACGGTTGGGTCTGGATTGCTCCACACGACGGCGAGGGTTTTTCGCTGGAACTCATAAATTCAGCGTTTACGAACGACCGAGCTCACAACTGGGGAACCAGCGCAATAGCTGGGGGAACTCCGGGGGCGACCAATAGCATCGCCACAACGGACATCGCGCCTGCTGTTTCCAAGGTGGCTCACTCCCCCGCCGTACCGACCTCCGAGAATCCGGTACAGATAACAGCGCGCATCGAGGATGATGGCTTGACGTCGGTTACCGCATCGATCTTCTACCGCGTTAGCACGATGGATCCTGGCCCATTCAACGAAATTGAGATATTCGACGACGGAATGAATGGCGATGAACTGGCGGGTGACGGGATCTTCTCCGCCACACTTCCGGTCCAGGCACACAACACGGTCGTCGAGTTCTATATCGCAACTCAAGACGAAGGTGGCCTGGCGCGCACGTATCCTTCACCCAGCGACGACGAGGGTGGACAGGATGCGAATCTGCTCTACCAAGTCGATGATGTCGTGCGGCCCACGGACGTACCTCTCTACCAAGTCGTGATGACGGTACCGGAGCGCGCGTTATACGAACAGTTTGATCATCGTTGCAGCGATGCCCAGCGAAACTCAACGATCATTGCCACCTCCGGAACCGGCACCGAAATCCGCTACAACGTGGGCGTCCGTTTTCGCGGCAGTGATTCGCGCGGCAATACGCCGCCCAACACGCGGTTCAATTTTCCAGCGGACCGACCGTTGTTCGGCAACACCGCAATGAACATCAATGGACACAACTCGGAGGACCAGATTGCGGGCAGCGCGATGTGGGCACTCGCGGGTGAGCCAGCGGCGGATGCGTGGGCGGTGCGGATGTTCCAAAACAACATTGAAACGGCCCCCGGAAGTTATGTTGCCCAAGTCGAAGTCACCAACAGCGATTGGGCGCGGCGGCATTTCCCCAACGACAATGACGGTAACTACTATCGCGGCCGCCGTGCCAACGAAGGCCCGCCTGGTGGACGAGGGGCCACCTTGCAATACGAAGGTGAGGAAACGTTGCCCTACACAAGTTACCTCAAGGGTACGAATCGAGCGGAAGGCGATTGGAGTGACGTTATCGCGTTGACACGGGCTCTGGATGCCGGA
>CBDUAB010000269.1:0-5642 GCA_965365045.1 uncultured Planctomycetales bacterium | reverse complement strand
ACGACAACCAACGTCGTGCCAATAGCGCCGCTCGGTCCGGCCTACACACTACACACCCAACAACTCGCGAACATAGTCTCGCACTTGCTTCATGTCACCCGGCGCATTCTCGCCCACGATTACAGCGCCGTCTCGCGGTTCGGGTCGCAGACCATGGCTTCCTTCTACCAACGAGGGATCGAGCGGAATCACGTCCATTCGGTAGCGAAATCCAAGCAGCTTTTGTGCGACACGGGCCATTGCCCGCGCCTTGGACGTCATGAATAGTTCGCATGGATCGTAGCCCGGTTTTCTGTGAATGTCGACTGTTCGAGCAAAATCAGGTGCGCGGTGGTCGTCGAGCCAGTAGTAATAGGCAAACCAGCTATCTGGTTTGGCAAGCGCGATGAACTCGCCCGAACGCGGGTGATCCAATTCAACATCCGCTGGATCGACGACACAATCTATGCCTTCAATCGACTCGAGTTTCGCCTTGACCTCTTCCCGCGGGGCGCCGTTGACATAAACATGTGCCAACTGATGGTCAACGACCGCGAAAGCTTGCGAATCCATCGGCATCAACATCTCACCAAACGGCCCGTCACGCACCGCCAACCAACCAGCCGTGCGTAATTCACGATTGATGAAAACCGCTCGCGAAACAGGCACGAGTCCATACTCGGATACAACGATGACTTGCGCGCCAATATCCTGGGCCGCGTCAATTACGTCTCCGGCGCACTGATCGACCTCGGCAACACGTTGCGGAGAATGTTCAGAAAACCGTTGAAAGTCGTAATCGAGGTGCGGCAGGTAAACCAGAGTCAGGTCGGGTCGCTGCCTGCGCATGACAATCGCCGACGCGCGAGCAATCCACTGGGATGAAGGCAGCCCGGCATGCGGACCCCAAAAAGAAAAGAATGGGAAGCGGCCCAACTTTCCCACCAAGTCACATTCGGTACGATCCAGAACGTCAAAGACTTTCGACCCGTCACTGCCGTAGTGTGGCTTGGGAGTCGCCGACCAATTGACTTTGGCACCTTGATTAAACCACCAAAACATCTTCGCGGTCGACACACCTTCGTAGAGTTTCTCACCCTGAATTAGTGCATTGGATTGTTGCCAAAAACGGATTTCTGCCGTGTCGCGATGATACCAACCATTACCAACAATACCGTGGTGGGCCGGTGACAATCCCGTCAACATCGTCGCTTGGGATGTACAGGTAACGGCCGGATAAGGACTAATCAGCGGTTGCGGTGTGCCAAGCTGTGAGATACGGGAGGCATGGTTGCAAAGTCTCGGCGTCAGTCCGGCAACGTTGATCACACACAATTTGCTCATGGTTGGCGCGGCTCTGTCTTTCTTTGTCGTTGGACAACGCCACTTTGTGTCATCCTGAGGGAGCGACAGCGAGTGAAGGAGCACCCAGCGGTGCTTCACCTCGTGTTGCTGGCGAACGGGGGCCGTGAGGCCCGCAGTGGCGATGTAACACAACTCAACATAAACGAAAACGGTTTGTCATGAGACCTATACGATTGGTTACGGCTCCCGTGTATTCACCGCGGGCCTCACGGCCCCCGTTCGCCTACTCACGTCGAATAAAAAACACGCCCTAACAACAATGTCGGCACTAACAACAAGATGATTCCGACAGCCCACCAGGGAGGCCAGCGCACGGCCAGACAAACGGCCGCGTCCAAAAAAATCAGCGACAAAATAGACTGTTTTACGGCCGTTTGGATCATGGCAGGTTCAGGATTAGCAATTGCAATTAAGCAGCGCCGCACTATCGAAATTCCGAGCAATGCCACAAGCAGCGGCCACACAATATCGTTCGCAAACGTCAACTTCGCCCGATCGGTCGCGAACATGCCGTAGCTAGGAAAAGCTGACAACAATCCCAATCCGGTAACAATTACAGCCAAGCCGCCTAACAACAGACCACGATTGCTCGTGTGTGCTTCGCTGCGGGCAAACCAAGTCACACCTGCGATGTAAACGCCAATCGCGGCGGCGACAACTAGCTGTGATGCGTCAAATCCAAATCCCCAGCCGGAATTCGCCAAACCGCCAAGATGCCCCTGCCCATCAGCAACGAGCCCGCCGCACGCCATTGCCAGCAGGATATTAAAGAAACGACACGCTCCCATGGTCGGAGGTCCCAACGGTGTCGACTTGAGCCAACGATCATATGCCACAACGCAAAACGCCGTTGCGCCCGCCATCGCAGCGGGAAGCCAATCGGACGCGCCATCGCCCCGTCTCAATCCGGCGAGACTCGCCAGCACGATCCCTAACAACAGCAATCCCCAGCCAGCCGTCTTAGCGGTACGCAAGTCGATTCGTCCCGAGGGAAGCGGTCGCTCCGGCCTCTCGCGTGAATCTTGTTCGTAATCGCACACATCATTGAGCACCATTCCGGCCCAATACAAGGCGATCGAGGCAAACAGCGCGAGCAAATACAGTGAAATCGGTCGCAGCGACACACTCAC
Organism: uncultured Planctomycetales bacterium; assembly: GCA_965365045.1. Taxonomy (GTDB): domain Bacteria; phylum Planctomycetota; class Planctomycetia; order Pirellulales; family Pirellulaceae; genus CBDUAB01. Next base: position 3,168 of record CBDUAB010000269.1, on the reverse strand, counting down.
GAACAAAAAACCCATGGTGACGTCGGCCACAACCGTAAACACGTTGGGAACGCGCACAAGCTGCGCCCAAACAAACCAAGTGCTCTTTCGATTCATTGATTTGTCATTCGTCATTAAGCCTTAGTCATTCTTCTCAAATTCACATGCGTGAAAAAATCCAATTCCGCCGAGAGAACTCCCTAAGTGGCTCGCGGACAACGCTCAACTGCTCGCGCTGCGGTAGCTCAGCAGCGCCGATTGAAATACCCAACGCGCCGCCCAAAAACTCGCTGCGGTGGCCACCACGGCGAAGACCGGCAAAAACCACGCGTAGTTACCAGTCGCACATAATGGGCGCGCCATGATTCGAGCGGGCACATTGACAACGATCAATACGGGGATCACGAATGTAAAGAACTGCCGCAGTGGCGTGCCGAACGCCCCATCGTAAATCTCCATCGGGTACCGGGAGAAATTCGTGATGTAAAACCAAAAATTATAAAGTGACTGGTTTCGCCCCAACCAAATGCTCGTTGCCGCTAAAGAGATCATGATCGCGTATAAGATCAACACACCACATGCTATGTAAAAGGGATACAACAATACGGCGCCGATACCAATGGACAACGGGTTCTCGGGGCGTGTCGTAAGTTTCCACAGGCTAAATAACAGCAACACGATTCCCACGCCAAAATTCGCGAAAGCTGACCAGGAGACACGATGGAGAGATACGATGAACTGCGTATCGATCGGCTTAAGCAATGCAAAGTCTAGTCCGCCAGTGCGAATCAACTCGCTGAACTCCTCGGCGTTCGGCATGAAAAGCGCTTGCACAATGCTGTTAACAAACATAGTTGTCGACAAAAACACGAAAAACTCCCACTTGCCCCACCCCGTATTCGCACCGATTTCTGGCGTGTACTGAAAGATGAGCAAATAAAAACCCACGTTCATGAATACCCAAGAAGTGGACGCGATTGCTTCGATTATGAAATTCGAGCGAAAGCTCATATCGCGCACGAGACTGTTTCGAACGATCGTCCGGAACACACCCAAGTAAGAAGGCCGCACGGTCTGGCGCATACTATCCCCCAAAACCCTTATCAACACCGTTAAGTATTCTTAGGTGGGTCACGCGAGCCGAGCGTGACCAAGTTAACGGTTTGTATCTTTTTGCGGCAACCAGGCCGCATGAGTGACATTCGGCTCGTGTCACCCACCTTATCCCCCAAAGCCACTGTAACGGCGAACGCCGCGAGCAAACATCACGCGACTCATCACAATGAAGACCAACACCCAAAGAGCTTGAACTATCAATCCCACGACCAACTCGCGACCGGAGACTTTGCCAAGAAAAACCGCAGCGGGAAAAAACGCCAAATACTGCAGCGGAAAGAGACCGACCAGATGAATCCAGGGCTCTGGCAACATGTCGAGCGGAAACATGTGCCCAGAGAGAAAGAAACTGAACAACATGTATACAAACAGCAGCGAGCTAACTTCGAGGAACCAGAAACTGATTAGTCCAATGCATGTTTCGAGATAGAAGCCCAAGACAAAGCTCATGAGCAGAGAGGCGACGAATGCCAGAAGTATTGGAACGTCGGGCCAACCGGGAAAGTAACTTCGGCACAAAATAAAGATGAGTGCGAAAGGACCGATCGCGACCGAATAATATGCCAGCTTGTGCGCAATGCGCGATAACAGCAAAAAGCCGACCATGTCGATCGGTTGTACAAGGAACTTCTTGATCTCGCCGTCACGCACATGCAGCGCGATTCCGCTCGCCAAACCGGGCATGCTGGAAAAGGCCCGTGACACCATGGTCAGCAAGTAATAAGCAACGAAATCGCGATACGAGTACCCAGCGATGTTGAGCTCCGATTCTCCTGTGCTTCCCGCGCGCATCCCGTCGAAAATCGCATACCAGAGAAAAATCTGCGTCACGATCGGCAGAAACCGCATCAATGTCCCGAGCGCGAAATCACCGCGATACACCAATCGCTCTTCTAGCGCGATTCGCAGGATGGTCCACCAGGTTATGGCACGGGCATGCATTTGATGGTTCTTTGTCGCATTCAGGACGACACAAAGTCGCGCTGTTCCGCTGCGACCTGCGAAAACATGTCGGCGATGACTTCTTCCAGTGGTGGGTCCTCCACGCCGACATCCTCGATCACATATTGATCCAATAGCGCGGACAACACTCGCGGCACTTCAACACGCTCAACACGCAATTGCGCTTTGGGAGGTTCCAAGTTGACGACTTTTCCAAACTTGTCTAAATCCCTCGGCATGGTCTCTGACGCGAACAACAGAGACACGATTTTCTGACTACTAAACTGATCAACAATTCCAACCAGCGAGCCGTCGTACCTAATTTGTCCTTGCGCGATGATCACGACACGCTTACACAAAGCGGCGACGTCTTTCATATAATGACTGGTCAGCAATATCGTGGTTTCACGGCGTTGCTGGTATTGCTTGAGGAACTGTTGAATGTTGTGTTGGGCGATCACGTCCAGACCGATGGTCGGCTCGTCCAAGAACAACACGTCAGGCGAATGCAACAAGGCAGCCGTCAACTCCATTTTCATCCGCTCACCGAGCGACAGCTCGCGAACCGGCTGCGAGAGCAAATTGGATACGTCGAGTAATTCCGTCAGCTCACCGAGCGTCGCATCGAATGCTTGACTGTCGATGCCGTAGATCTGCTGATGCAAGCGGAATGATTCTTGGGCGGGCAAGTCCCACCAAAGCTGATTCTTCTGTCCCATGACGAGGGCGAATCGACGTCGGTAAGCATTTTCCCGTTGCCAGGGAATATGCCCCAACACGGTGGCGTTGCCAGCCGTCGGAGTGATCACGCCAGAGAGCAACTTCAAAGTGGTCGTTTTGCCGGCGCCGTTCGGCCCCAGGAATGCCACGAATTCACCTTGCTCGACGGTCAGGTCAATACCGCGCACGGCGGGCACTTCGCGGTACTCACGCCGAAACAGACCACGGAGCGACGCCCACAGGCCTTCTTGCTTTTGATACACGCGGTACGATTTGGACAAGCCATGAATTTCGATCGTTGCCATGGTCAGAGATTATAGGCAGTCACTCGAGAATGGCGGTAGGCCGTGCGCTAAATCACCCTAGAATCCAGTTCCCGAACGGCGGTCCGTGGGCTTTTGTGGTATCATG
>CBDUAB010000268.1:0-5647 GCA_965365045.1 uncultured Planctomycetales bacterium | reverse complement strand
AATTCGCATTACGTTCGGCCAAGTCAGCCTGTTGGTCAGCTTGCTCTTGGTCGCAGTTTTGCTGGGTCTCGTACCCGATCGCAGAATCGCGGTTCGGGAAGGTCGTGCGGCACTTGCCGAGGCGGTCGCTTGCACCAGCTCGGAATTCATTACTCTAAACGAGATTCCACGGTTGGAAGCTAACTTGCGACTAATCGTCCAGCACAATCAGGATGTTTTGTCAGCGGCCGTGAGGCGGAGCGATGGCTACACTATCACGGCTATCGGAAAACATGACGGGAATTGGCGGACCATGTCCGGTGAATATGCGACAGATTCGCAGGTCCGCGTCCCAATCTATTCCGGTGAGAGCGAGTGGGGGCAGATCGAACTGCGTTTCACATCGGTTTCTGGCCATGGCCAGTTTGCGTTCGCGCGAAGTCCATGGATAAAGCTCATTCTATTTATGAGCGCTTCGTGCTTCATCGTGTTTTACATCTACATTGACCGAATGCTGAAACACTTGGATCCCTCACGAGCCATCCCACCTCGGGTAAGGTCGGCATTGGACACAATGGCGGAGGGGCTGCTGGTCGTGGACCTCGAGCAGCACATCGTGCTGGCGAACAGTGCGTTTGCCGCAATCGCTGGCAAAGATCCCGACGATTTGATTGGATTCAAAGCTTCGGACTTCGCATGGGAATCAAGTGAGGGATTGCCCCTTGCCAACACGGTCTTGCCGTGGATGCAAGCAGTGCAACAAGGAAAGCCGAACCGAAATGCAATGCTTCATCTAAAGACAAGTGAGCTCAAGCGTTGCAGTTTCATCGTCAATTGTTCACCAGTCTTAGGAAGTGACGGCAAGTCTGCCGGCGTACTTATCAGCTTCGACGATGTCACACAGCTCGAAGAAAAGAAAGTGGAACTCGCCGTGGCAAAGGAAGCGGCGGAATCCGCCAACCGTTCCAAAAGTGAATTTTTGGCAAACATGAGCCATGAAATTCGCACGCCAATGAACGCCATACTGGGGTTCTCCGACATCCTGCGGCGCGGCTACGCCAAGAGTGCCCAAGAGTCGAGACGTCATTTGAACACGATCCATGCGAGTGGTGCCCACCTGCTTGAATTGATCAACGACATTCTGGACCTATCCAAGGTTGAATCTGGGCGACTTGAATGTGAACAAATTGCCTTTGCGCCGCATGTTGTCCTACGCGAAGTGGTGAAGATTCTCCGCGTCAAAGCAGAGGAAAAAGGGATTACGCTTAAGCTCGAGGCTACCACGCCGCTACCTGATGCGATCGTTGGTGATCCGGCGCGCCTGCGCCAGATCGTTACGAACCTCGTCGGTAACGCGATCAAGTTCACGGAGCAAGGCGCCGTGAATGTGGTGGTTCGTATGATTCCAGAGCAATGCACAACCATTGCCATCGACGTGATCGACTCGGGTGTCGGCATGTCGCCGGCGCAACAAGCGACGATTTTCGATCCCTTTAGGCAAGCCGATAGTTCCGTAACGCGGCGATTTGGAGGAACGGGGCTTGGACTAACAATCAGTCGCCGACTCGCACATGCGTTGGGTGGCGACATACACGTGACAAGTGAGTTAGGTAAAGGAAGCACCTTTACCGTGACGATTGATACGGGGCCGTTGGACAATATCAAATTCGTACGGTGGGAGGACCTGCCCACTGCTGACGAAGATGTGATCGTGGATAAGAAACATTGGCAATTCCATGCGGAACGTGTCTTGGTCGTAGACGATGGTGACGAAAACCGCACCTTGGTCAAGTTGGTTCTTGAAGAGGCTGGACTAGTTGTCGACGAAGCCGAAAACGGCGAGGTTGCGGTCGAGAAAGCAGTCGGCAATTCGTTTGATGTGATTCTGATGGATATGCAAATGCCCGTGATGGATGGTTACACGGCCACGCGCAAACTGCGCGCACAAGGCTTTGATATGCCAATTATCGCTTTGACAGCGCATGCGATGAAAGGATTCGAAGCAGAATGCCTGGCTGCGGGCTGCACGGACTACCTGACAAAGCCCATTGATATAGATCAGTTGCTGCAAACGCTCGGCAGTCTGTTTGGTGCGAGGGCGATTGATTGTCAGCCGAACGATTTCCCGAGCGACCTCGCAGCCACGTTAACGGTGCCACCTCAAGTTGCGTCACCGCAAGCTGGGACGACACCGCTCGTATCGCGTTTACCCACCGATAACCCACGTTTCGCTGGCATCGTCCACAAGTTTGTCAAGCGACTCGACGAGCAACTAAGCGCCATGGCGTTAGCTTGGAACGGACGAGACTTCACTACGTTGGCTGATCTCGCCCACTGGTTAAAAGGCTCCGGGGGAACCGTTGGTTTTAACGAGTTTACCGCGCCAGCGACACGACTTGAACTTTTTGCCAAGGCGGGAGACGCGGACAACACGCGGCTCGCACTTATGGAGTTACGAGATTTGGCGAACAGAATTCAGCGGCCCAACGCACCGCCGATAGAGCAAGGCAACAATGTGCAAAGGGCCGCGGCACTCGTTTGAACGCCGGCGTGAATCCGAGAGAATCCTCAATACCCTTATAGGGCTAAATATGATGGACACACGTGATACTTCGTCGTCATTCGAAAACGTATTTGTTCACGGCAACGATACGGCGCTGTCAATGCAACCTTCGACCGAACGTGTCCAGACACGTGTCAAATCAGTACTGGCAGCGAAATCTGGCTTCTGCTTGAATACGGCGAAAATCGCCATTATCGACGACGAGGAGCTCAACATCGAGGTCGTCCGAGGATACTTGGCAGAGGCGGGCTACAAGAACTTCGCTACGACGATGGATGCCCGCAAGGCGCTTGATCTGATTCGTGACACCCATCCGGACACCGTATTATTGGACATCAAGATGCCGCACATAAACGGCCTTGAGATTCTCGCCGCGATGCGTGCCGAAGAGAACCTTGTTCACATACCGGTTGTGGTGCTAACCGCCTGCACGGATGCCGAAACGAAATGTAAAGCCTTGGAACTTGGACCGTCGGACTTCCTTGCAAAGCCGGTCGACCCGAGTGAATTGCTACTGCGCCTGAGGAACGTTCTAATGGTTAAGGCCTATCACGATCACCTTGCGAGTTATTCCCAACTTCTCGAAGAACAAGTTCGCAAACGAACGGCCGAATTAGCGGCGTCACGACAACAGATCATACATTGCCTCGCGAGGGCTGGAGAATTCCACGACGACGACACGGGGCATCACGTAATTCGTGTTGGATTATATGCCGGCGTTATTGGACGTGCGTTGGGCTATGATGAGAAATGGGCCAAGCTACTTGAGCAGGCGGCTCAATTGCACGATATCGGTAAGATCGGAGTCCCCGACTCGGTGTTGCTGAAATCAGGGGAATTGGCCCCGGATGAGTATGATCTTATCAGGCAACACTGTGATATTGGTTCCAGTATTATTCAACCAATGTCATCGGGTCAGTTTCAGTTGTACAAGAGTCATGCAGGAATTGGTTCCCAACTCCTGGACATTGACGGCTATCCGATCATGGAAATGGCGGCAACCATCGCGAAAACCCATCACGAAAAATGGAACGGAACGGGTTATCCCCAAGGGCTTGCCGGAGAAGATATTCCCATTGAAGGCCGCGTTACCGCCGTGGCGGACGTCTTTGATGCGCTGAGCAGTAAGCGTCCGTACAAGCCGGCCTTTTCCAGGGAAACGTGCCTGCAGGTTTTGATGGAAGGTCGCGGGGCACATTTCGACCCCGAAGTCTTAGACGCGTTTTTCAAAAGTCTTGATGAGATCACAAGCATTCAGATCCGTTACGCGGACATCGAGCAAGCGTGAGGACACCGGACGTCGCCTTCACGATCTTCGAGCGACACGTCATCACATGACACCGTACACCGCATATTCCGCGGAATCGTCGCTTAAGAATCTCACGGCCCCAATTCGCCGAAAAGGTACCGAGTTCATTGGAAGCATTCTCTACAGAGCGTGATGACTACTTTGGATGGTCCGGCGTCGGCTTTGACACCGATCTAATTGAATGCGAGAATACGTAATGGACGCTGCGACAAGTGGCAGTACGGGGAAGCGTTTCAGGGCAATCAGTCCCATCTGAAGACTTTTGCGGCGACACGGGTGGAAAGAGCCACAATTCGATGGGACTCCCATTGGGTGCGGATGGTTCATCACATGCACGAAACGATAGGATCGGGGCAATGGCAAGCATCCGATATCAGCTCAGTCTTCTCGCGATCTGCATGGTCCTCATTCCCTGGTCGATCGTCGCAGTTACGGCTGCGCATTGTTGGCTGACACCGGCGGCGCCCGCTGCGAACGTCAATGACCTATTAGAATTGCAGGCTCTTGATTCAGCGCTAAAAGCGTACGCGCGTCTGTATTGGGAATACCCTCCAGATTTCACGTCTGATGACATAGAACGCGAGATCGATGAGCATCTTTCATTAGTTTTCCCGTTTAGGGATGCCAAACTTGATGCAATTGACGTACGCAAATTTGGACCACAAAACGCCCTCACGTTTTGGCTCAGTGGTTTCAGCGACGACCCGAAGCGACCGTTAACGGGCAACGGGCGGCAACCACCGCTGTATCACCCGGAGAGATCGATGGCGGGTAAACGGTTGCGTCAGCCTTTGTATCGCTTCGACAGAGATCGAATGGCCGAGACTGGTGAGTATTCACCGGAGGCTTGTCGAGCTCCGTACGTCTATTTCTGTCATCGAACGTACGATTATGGTGAGTATTCCGGCAAGCTTTGGTCGGGTACTGCTAAACCCTATCTGTCAGGACCGCGAAACGACACATCAAAATCGTTTATACAACCAGGCGGATATCAGATCATCTCCGCCGGCAACGATGGTGTGTATGGTTACGAGCAGATTGCCGCATCGGAGGCGCCTCGCGACGTTCACCACGCGGACAACCTGACCAACTTTTGCCAGAAAGCTCTTGGGGAAACACTTGGGTTCCAGCCTCAATTCGGTAAGCGGAGCATCCTCCAACAGCGTGCACGCTTAAGTGTCGTGATTGCGATCGTTTGTTTAGTCACCTACCCGGTAGCGGCGTATCGGTTGGGAAGACGTACCGGTAGAATCTCTAGATTGCGGCAATTGGTGGCTAAACAGACGAGCGCGGGGTTCCTAGAGCATAGATAGACAAGCGAGAAATCAGGTGAATCACACACATATCCGTGCCCACGACGATAAATAGAGTTGGCGAAGCGATGTAGTAACTGGGACACTAGTCAAATGTGAAGTGGAGATTCATTTCGGTGATCTTTGCCACATGTAATTCCTGCCAACAGAAATACGCACTTCCACCAGAAGCAGCGGGCCAAACCAAGACATGTCGCAAGTGTGGCGAGAGCATACTTATCCCAAGTAGCGTCAAGACTCACCCCGATTCGTCGCTGCGTGTAGACGCACGACAAAAGCCACAAGACGTCGCTAGTCCAACACGACCAGCGCCCTTAGATCAACCAGTTGGGCACTCTCTAATTGCGACGATCTATCAGCAACACCGCGAAGTCGGTTGGGTGCTGATCGGTCTTGTAGTCACGTTCGCAGTAATCGCACTGATCAATTTAGACAGATCGGAAGAGCGTCGTGTAGGGAAAGAGTGTAGATCTCGGTGGTCGC
>CBDUAB010000267.1:0-5662 GCA_965365045.1 uncultured Planctomycetales bacterium | reverse complement strand
TTTTCAGTTCAGAGAAAGCAAAATCGCGAGATAGGCTCGAAGACCAGGCCTCAGTTGTGTTAGAATCCGCAGGAGAGCACTTCTGGCCCGTCTAAAACCGGCAGCAGTTACAAACATTTTCGAGACACGCTGAAAGGCCTGTCATGCGACGTATTCGATTGAACTTTATAATCGTCGTGTCCTTCTGTGCAGTCTTAGCGGACAATACCTCGGCAGCACGCGAGATCAACGACGAAGATCGTCAGCATTGGAGCATTCAACCAATCCGCGATCCAGAGGTCCCGACAATTGCCGACGACGATTGGAGTCGCAACGCCATCGACCAATTTGTGTTCGCTAGGATGCGCGCTGCGGGAGTCACACCCGCACCAGCCGCCGATCGTCGCACATTGGCGCGCCGTCTTTACTTTGACTTGGTCGGCCTACCACCCACACCAGCGCAACTCGAACATTTTGTCTCCGACGAATCGCCGACGGCCTATGAAGAGCTTGTCGACAAGCTGCTGTCCAGTCCGGCCTATGGTGAACGCTGGGCACGACATTGGTTGGACCTCGTGCGCTACGCCGAGTCGGATGGTTACAAACAAGACGCGTACCGGCCGAGTGCCTGGAGATATCGCGACTACGTCATAGACGCGTTCAATAGCGACATGCCCTATGACCAGTTCATCCGTGAGCAACTCGCCGGTGACGAACTCGCGCCGAACGATCCATCCGTGTGGATCGCCACGGGTTATTTGCGATTGTACCTTTACGAATACAACCAACGCGACGTGATGACGCAACGGCAAGATATCCTCAACGAAATCACGGATGTCACGGCTGATGTGTTTCTCGGACTTGGAATGCGATGTGCCCGCTGCCATGACCACAAATTCGATCCGATTTTGCAGACTGACTATTTTCGCTTGCAATCGTTTTTTGCCGCCATGATGCCGCGAGACGACGTGCCGATCGCGCCAGCCGACGTCCTGGCGAAATACAACGAGCAGCACGCGGCCTGGGAATTGGCGACCGCGGATTTGCGCGCCGAGATTGCCGAGCTTCGGCGACCTTACGCAAGCCGCGCGCGACAACAAATATTGACCAAGTTCCCGCCTGACATTAAGTCGATCATAAAAAAGACGAACGGCGCCCTCTCGCCCAAAGAGCGACAGATCATGGATTTGGTCAATCGCCAGGTTGTCGCGGAACAAGCGAACATAAAACCCAAGGACGAGGACAAACAGCGTATTGAGGAGTTGAAAAAGAAGCTGGCCAAATTCGATCACCTGAAACCGCGTCCGCTGCCGACCGGTGTCAGCGTCACCGAAACCGGAACAATTGCGCCGCCAACCGTGATTCCCGGTCGTAGTTCAAGTGACGGGCACTCCGGCGAAAACGACCTTGTTCCTGGGACTTTGGCAGTGCTGGGCGGCGCGGCGGCGAACGTTGTACCACTGCCTACGTCACCAAATACCTCGGGCCGGCGGGCGGCTTTAGCCAACTGGCTGACCGACCCCTCGAATCCACTTACAGCGCGTGTTGCCGTGAATCGCATTTGGCAGCATCACTTTGGACGTGGCCTGGTGACGACCGCCAGCGACTTTGGCCGCTTGGGAAAACCGCCGACTCATCCTGAACTGCTCGATTGGCTGGCATCAACGTTCGTTTCCGGCGGCTGGCGATGGAAGCCAATCCATCGGTTGATTCTGACCTCCGCGACTTATCAACAAAGCGCCGACAACCCACACGCCGAGCAACTTACCTATATCGACCCTGAGAACCGTCTCCGCTGGCGGTGGGATGTCCGCCGTTTAGCCGCCGAGCAACTGCAAGATTCGCTGTTGAGTGTCGCGGGTCAACTGGATTCGGCGCTAGGTGGCGCGAACGATGACAAAGAGTCCTCACGACGGGCGATTTACCGCCGAGTCTACCGCAACCGCGCCGATAAATTGTTGGGTAAGTTTGACTTGCCCGACGGAATCAACAGTATGCCGGAGCGCCCGGTCACGACCACGCCGACGCAAGCGCTGGCTATGTTCAATGGCCCTTGGGGAACTAAGACGGCGACCGCCATGGCGGACCGCATTACGACCTGTGGTTGTGAAAATGCAGATGCCGCAATCGAGATGGGCTATCGATTGGCTTTTGGCCGGTCACCGACGGAAGAGGAACTGGAGCTTGCCAAGGAGTACATTGCGGCAGAGCAGGGCGGTAACGTCAGTCACACGAGCATAAGTCGCGCCGCACTGATCGGCTTTTGCCACGTGTTACTGAACTCGAACGAGTTCTTGTACATAGATTGAACCGTAAGTAGCAGGTACAGAAGGTGGCAGGCATAGATTGTGGCCGACTCGCTCCGCGAGTCGGCTCCTGCTCGCGCAGCGAGCAGGCCACACTATTGTAAAACAAATGAATTGCCATGAATCAACACAACGCTAACAGTCCCGCGCAAACGCCGCCGGCATATTTGTCACGGCGAGAAATGTTATTGCGCGGCGGAGCCGGTTTCGGCGCACTGCCGTTGGCCTTTTTGTTCGGGCAGGCAAAGAGCTCGGCGGCCGCCAAACCAATCTCGCCGGTAGCGGCAAAGCTGCCGCACCATTTTGGCGCCGCACGTAGCGTCATCTTTCTATTCATGGAAGGCGGCCCTAGCCATATCGATCTGTTTGATCGCAAGCCGGAATTGAACCGTCTGGCCGGGCAGACGCTGCCGCCGAGTTATAAGCGTGTGATCACGGCGATGGGTGAAATCGAGTCGCCATTGCTCGCCTCGAAACGCAAATGGAAACGACATGGGCGATGTGGTACGTGGGTCTCCGACTGGCTTCCTCATACCGCTCAGTGCGTCGATGACATGTCTGTGATCCGCTCATGCTGGAGCAATGGCATCAATCATTCCGGCGGCGTCTGTCAAATGAATACCGGATCACCGCTTGGCGGCAGGCCTTCGCTGGGCAGTTGGGTGACATATGGATTGGGCACTGAGAACCTGGATCTGCCCGCCTTTGTCGTCATGCAGGACAACAAAAGTTCGGTCGTCAACGGGCCGCGTAACTGGAGCGCCGGCTTCATGCCGGCGGTCTACCAAGGAGCAGAAATCAGCCCAACCGATGTGCCGATCGAAAACCTAGCGCCGCCGGAAGGTATCTCTGATTCGCAACAACGGGCCAAACTGCGTTATCTCAACAAGTTAAACCGTCAACACGCAGCCACCCGCCCGCAGCAATCGGAGCTCGAGGCCCGTATCGCCAGCTACGAATTGGCATTTCGCATGCAAGTTGCCGCGCCCGATGCGGTCGATCTTACGCAGGAAACCGAATCCACCAAAAACCTCTACGGAATGGACGATGAGAAGACGGCCAAGTTCGGCCGCATGTGCTTGCTTTCGCGACGATTGGTCGAGCGCGGTGTGCGATTTGTGCAGCTATACCACGGCTCCGGTAGCAAATGGGATGCCCACAGCGGCATTGAAAAGAACCACGCTGAGATGTGTCGTCAGAGTGACAAGCCGGTTGCGGGATTACTCAGGGACCTCAAGCGACGCGGTCTGCTCGATTCGACGCTTGTCATTTGGGGCGGCGAATTTGGTCGCACGCCGATGAGCGAAAAAGGTGACGGACGCGATCACAACGCGACGGGCTTTACGATGTGGATGGCGGGCGGCGGCGTCAAGGGCGGGCAGGTGATCGGCACCACGGACGACCTCGGTTTTCACGCCGTCGAAGACCGGATGCACGTTCACGACATTCACGCGACGATCCTGCACCTCATGGGCGTCAATCACATGGACCTGGTGTATTTGGACAAAGGTCGTCCGGAGAGACCGACCATCAACGAAGGCGAACCAATGACACGGGTGGCAACTAGCTGAATCGCCCATAGACGGTGACGGGAAACATCGCTCGCCTGTGAGGTGGCGATACAAATCAACCCGTTACGGCAAACTGGCTGTTAATATCACTAATTATTTCAAACTGAAACCCTAGCTAGAAAATCCGAGATTCCCATACGGGGCATTGGGACAAATTCTGGTATCGTCCACCGATCGTTCCGGCCGATGCGGACGTGCGAATAGATGATGCGACACTTCGAGGGCAGATCGAAGCAGTCATGATCAAATTCATGAAGTCAATTGCCGTAATCAATAAACAAGGTGTAGTACGCTAACCAAGCATTGGACTTGACGGCGACTATCGCGGATACTGAAGGCGCCGCCGGTCAATTCAGTCGTTCGCGAGGGTACAATAGCGTTTGCTTCAGATACAGAGGTGTTGCCATGTCTATTGATTTACCGCTGGAAAACATGTCGCTAGCCGATAAGTTGGAGGCGATGGAGTTGCTTTGGGCGGACATCTCCAGACGACCCGCAGATTTGCCATCGCCAGCTTGGCACCGAGACGTTTTGGAGGAACGTCGACGTCTAGTCGCAGAAGGAAAACTGAAATTCTTGGACTGGGACACTGTAATTGCTGAACTCCGGGAGGAGCTACGTGGAGATTCGGGTACTTGAAACTGCGAAAGAAGATCTACGTGAAGGCTGGAAGTTTTATGAAAAGAACTCCGCGGGGCTGGGAGAGTACTTTCTCGACTGCATCCAAGCTGATGTCCGATCATTACAGATTTACGCCGGAATCCACGAAATGGCCGAAGGGTTCCATCGGATGCTTGTAAAACGATTTCCGTTTGCCGTTTACTATCTAATCGAAAACAAATGCGTTGATATTTACGCGATCTTGGACTGCCGACGCGACCCTGAATGGATTGCCAAACGCTTGGAGTCGTCGCGAACAAAGCGATGAACGTGCGTACTGGAAATGGTTTGATGACGAGCGGGTGGGAATCCCGTCTGGGTAACCGCTAGCCACGGGCCCAGTATCGAGTGTTGCAGGATGCGTATAAGGAGCTTCGCTCCGAAGTCGTATCTTGAAGCGTACACAGAAAGGTAGCGAGGATGAATGGACTGGGATGGCTCGCCCAGCCGTGAATGGTATTGAGCTCCGAAATCTTTGTTTCCTGTTGGATCCTGCCCAAGGTCTGTTCATGCTGGAAGGCAACATCAATCATCGCGTTCCTGGCGAGCGATGATTGGAGACCCGGAGTCGAAGGCCCATTCGCGCTACACATTACGTCAGCAAGGCAACCAGTGAGACCCTGAGGTTCTTGAACGGATTATGATTACCAATCATGGACGATCGAGTATGCCCAACAAGCTGAAGAAGCAAGGTAGGCAAATGACTCTCAGGGAGTCGGATTGCTGCATAGTACCGCACAAGCTCGAAGACCAATCGAGTTTGGAGAAGCCGGGTAACTCCGGTGTAGGGAAGGCGGCGAGGCCATCACGCGTTTTAGACTCGACACCGTTCACACCCAGTGGTGGACCTTCGGTGCTCGACCGTCTGGAACGCATCACCAACCGAGCGAAAACGCATCCACGCGAAGCGTTTAACAACGTCTTCACGCTGCTCACCTATGAGTTGCTGTGGTATGCCTTTCGCCGACTAAAGCGAGGCAAAGCGTCGGGGATCGATGAAGTCACGGTCGAAGATTACGAAGAGAACTTGCGGGAAAACCTGCTTGATCTTCAGGATCGCCTACACCGCGGCAGCTATCGTCCCCAACCCAGTTTGCGCAAAGACATTCCGAAAGGGAATGGCAAGACGCGACCGCTGGGGATTGC
>CBDUAB010000266.1:0-5678 GCA_965365045.1 uncultured Planctomycetales bacterium | reverse complement strand
ACAATTCAACAGCCGTAGAGCCTGTCGTCGCGTCGCACCCACAAGAGCCAAACGCCAGCGGCGAGAAAGGCGATTAGGCTGGACGGCTCTGGCACCGCTTGAGCCGCCGCCGGAATGCCCTTTCCCCAATTAACCCCAAGTGCGTTCAGGCTCACCGCGTTCACCGTGCCAACGGCTCGGAAATCACCTTCACTCCAACTATTTGGAGACTCCCTCCAGCTCAGACCGACACCATTAAGGTCGCTAACGTCTACCACTCCGTCGAGATTTGCATCGCCTTCGAGATAAGGAGCGGCGAACCCATTCTCAGTTGCGGCGATCGCGCGCCACTCGGCCAAGTCATCCACGTTGACTAGACCATCTCCCGTCATATCCAAGCCACTGCCATTGGTCCCGGCGATGATTTCGCCAACCAATTCGTCGATGTCAAGCGTGGTGCAGTTTCCATCTCCGTCCAAGTCACACGTCGCGTGCTCTCCCAAAGCGTTGTAAAATAGCCGCACCCGCCCGGTGACTTCAAAGCCGTCGCCAATCGTCCAGTTTTCAGGGCCATTGCCGTCTTGGTCCATCAGCATCTCGCTCGGCGAGAGGGTGAATGTACGGGTGAACGAATCGTTCGGTGACGCGACCGGCGCACGGTAATCAGCCGGGTCCGCTTCGACTCGAGTGTAGTTCGCCGCGGTTTGGTAGTCCGTCGTTACGTCGCGAATCAGATTCAATGCGGTGGGCGAGCCATGCGAACCCTCATAGCCCGGCGTTGTTTCAATCCATTGCAAAGTCGGGGTTGCCGTCCAATCGGGTTGTTGAATCCCCGTAGTTCCATCAAACGCACCGGCATAAATGCTAATGCTTGTGATCACGACCTCCAGCCGATAGTTCGGATTGGCGCGGTTCACATTACCAGGGGTGGATCTGTCAAAGCTGGCTTCAATGGCCACCTGGAAGTCGCCGCCCAAAAAGCCGACCTTGTTATCAATATTTCCAAATTCTTGTCTCCCATCCGTCAGTTCGCGGTTCGTGAATCCCGGGCCGCGCCCCGAAAAAAGAGCCCCCGTCACGATGGGGTTAAACGAGAACGGTACGAGGGCGCTGTCCGTGTTCATGCCGAGAGTCTCGCGATCGTTCCAGGTGACCGCGTTAAGATGGTTGGTGTTCTCGTCCGCCGTGAAACCTAGGCCGATGCTAAAATCGCGACCGGTTATCGCCGCCGCGTGAGCCAAACCAGCGCTAACCAATACGGCAGAGATCAATAAAAAAGGGATTGCGCTGTTCGAGTATCGATTCATCGGATGAGAACTCCTCGTAGTTCGTCGGCCGAAGTGCCCAACTCTTCGGTCGGTAAAAGGCGTAAATGGCAAAAAATACACAAGATTCGAGTGTAGACGACATGGGATTGAATGCAAGCGATTTTCCCGGTATGCGCGGTGTGAGTGACCCGTGAAACTCACTATTCACGCCCGATTGAGCCTGATACGTGCTACACCAGCTTGCGTAACTGATCAACGTATCGGGGAATTGCTGTGTACGGATCTTCTTCCGCCTCGTATTCCAGCACGAGATACCCGGCATATCCGGCACCGCGGAGGATTTCAACGATGCGTTTCAGATTCGCCGGCTGACTTCCGTGCGCCGAATTGATGGCCACTTTGACCTGGGCATTCACCGCAAAGGGTGCCATGCGCTCCATATCGCCATAGGGATCTTGGCTGTGGCTCAGGTTGCCGGAATCAAAGTTGACACCGAACCAAGGCGAGTCGACCACCTCCACGATACGCAACAACCGGTCGACGTTGGAAGTAAAATCGTGATTCTCAATTGCCAACATCACGCCGTGTCGCCCCGCAAAATCGCAGGCACGTTTGAGCACTGGAACCGCGCGATCTATGGCCTCGTCCTCCGAAACGCCGTTGGGTGGCGTACCGGCGAATACTCGGATTACCGGTGCGCCCAGCGTGGCATAATGGCGGATCCATTTTTCCGTGTGCGCGATTTGTTCGTCTAATTCGGCACCTGGCCCCATCGTGAACTTATTGCCAATGGCACCACCCGAGATATCGACGCCCACGAGGTGAGCTTGCCGTTTGAGGCCGAACAAATAATCGTCGGTCACGTCGTCAGGAAAGTAGTATTGCGTGAGCTCGGTTCCTTCGAGTCCCAAGGACGCGCAATAGTCAATAAAGCCGGCCAGATCGAGTGCCCCTTCGGTGCCGGGTTTCTTTTGCAAGAACGACCGCATCGAGTAGGCCGCCAAACTTAGTTTGAGGCCGCCGGTTTCAGTTCGTTGGATGGGCTCAATCGCCACGGCGTTGCGGAGACGTGTAGCAGCCAGGCCTCCCAGAGCCAGCGAGCATAGAAACGTACGGCGTTGGACGGACATTGGTTGCTCCGATCTTGATTGGTTGGATTCTCAAGAAACCGCGCCGAGTTGCCAGCCATCTCGTATCGTTGAGTCCTTGACGATAACCGGAATCCCGTCACTAATCACGCAGCATTCTGAAACATCACGTTCCACATCGGCGTTTTTGTTCACGATTCGAACGTTCTCACCGATGCGGCAGTTCTTGTCAACGATGGCGCCGTCAATTGTCGAGCCATTGCCAATCCCGATGGGCGGGCGTCGGTCCTCTCCAGCCGTGGGGACCGCGCCGTCTTCATATTCGTCAGCGCCCATGATCACCGAATTTCGTATCGTCACGTTGTCACCGATGATACACCGCAAGCCAATCACACTGTTTTCGATCTCGACTCCTTTGCCAACGCGGCAACCGTCCGCGATAAGACTGCGGCTCACGTTGGCGCCGTCGAGTCGCGTAGGCGGAAGAAAACGAGCACGCGAATAAATTGGTGATTCGGATTGGGCCAACTCGAATGGCGGCGATGGGCCGGCGAGCGCCAAGTTGGCTTTGTAAAAAGCGCCAATCGTTCCAATGTCTTCCCAATAATCGTCGTACAGATGTGCCTGAACGTGGCGTGAGCGAACGATTGCTGGAAAGATCTCTCTACCGAAATCCTCGTAGCTAGTTGTTTCCAGAGCTTTGACAAGAAGGTCGCGATCGAAAAGGTAGATTCCCATACTTGCCAGGTAAGCACGACCATCGCTGTTCACGCCTCGGGAGGCAACCCAATTCGGATCGGTTTCAAATTCGCGGATGTCCTCATCGGCGCTAGGCTTTTCCAAAAAGCCTTCAACTTTGCCGTTCTTGCTAACTCGCATGATGCCAAAACTACTCGTCGCCTCGCGATCCACCGGCAAACAGGCAATGGTCGCTTCGGCACCTGACTCGACATGCGTCTCGATCATCCGTTGGTAATTCATCCGATAGAGTTGATCCCCGGACAATATCAACACGTATTTGATATTGGGTTGATCGAGGTATCGCAAGTTCTTGCGAACGGCGTCCGCGGTCCCCTGATACCAGTCTTGATCGCTGGAGCCACTGGTCTGCTGGGCCGCCAAGATCTCAACAAATCCGCCGCTGAAACGATCGAATTTGTACGTCTGCCGAATGTGACGGTGGAGACTTACCGAGAGGAATTGGGTCAAGACGTAAATTCGATTGATGTCGCTATTGATACTGTTCGAAAGCGGAATATCGATCAGCCGATACTTGCCAGCGAATGGCACTGCCGGTTTCGAACGAAACTTTGTGAGCGGCTGTAAGCGCGTGCCGCGCCCACCACCTAACACAAACGCCAGCACATCTTTCATTTACAGGGCACCCATGGAAAACGATGATCCCCCTCCCTGAATGTGGAAATCCCTCCTTGAAAACGACACTCGTACCGCAACTTAGCATAGAGGTCGTCGCGCGACGACGCAAGTCGATCGGAACAACACGTTATCGACCGGAACCGATTTTGAGTCCAGTTCTAACCTGCGCGGCGCATCGTGGGCGACTGCTGAACAATTCCGATGAGAGAGGCAATTTGCGTAATGCTTAGATCGGTATGCTGTCCGGCTTTGCCCGCGCAGTTGATTGTGATGAACCCAATCCTTTTACCCGCGGTAAGATCTCTTTGGTTGCGGCTGACCAGTGCCACGCTTTCGCCCGGCAATTCAATCAACCTCGATACATCAGCAAAGAACTCTTCCTGGCTACACGCGGCGGATGGGGGCATTCCGTCAATCACAAGATCGAGATTCTGCCGGACACCCCATTGGTCGAGCGTGCGATTTAGCTCATCAAGCGAGTCTCGAGACTGGCGCAGCATTACCAGCCGAATGCACTGATTCGCCAATTGCTTCAGTGTTTCCACCGTTCCCGGCAGGGGATGGACGCGGTCGTACAGGCGCCGATATTGGGCCTGGCTCGAGGCGACGACTTCGCCTGACTGCGCACGATTCAATCCAATCGATGGTAGGAATTCGTTCAGCGCGGCCCAGCGCTCGCACTCGCCGCGACGAACACGAGGCAGGAACTCCGTTTGCCATTTTTCGTAAAGCGTGTCAAACGGTTGGCTCACATCGAATCGTGACAAACGTTGTGCCAACCAGCGCCACCAAGCCGTGGCATCGTATAACGCGTCATCGACAAGGATGATCGCCTTGATATCCAACGGTACCGTGACACGCGAAAATGCAGGTCGATAGCGGTCTTCGAAAAAAGTGCTACGGTCAGGTGAACCAAATAACCGCAACAGCACGTGTGATGAGGAACGCGTACCCATCGTCGAATCCTTTCGCATTTGGGTCGGAATAAACGATTAGCTTTCGGAAGTAACTTCCGCTCGATTCAAGTCAGCCATTTTCTCGCGCAGTGCTGGCTGTTGATCGAGAAGCTCGGCAATCCTTTGCCAATTCAGGCCGTCAGCGCCGAGGGCTTCATAGATTTCCTCGGCATGTTCCCAGTCGATTTGGTCGGTTAACGTCAGCCGAAAGTCGTCGCGGTCCAGGGCGCGAGGGACTTGTAAAAAACGCATCTGGAACAGTTCCGGATGACCCGTAAAGAACTGTGTGATTTCGCGTCGTTCGGTGTGACGATCGGCCACCTGTTGCGCGCGCCGTAAAGCTGAGGCTCGACACCATTCGGCGAACAGGCCCAAGTGTGATATTGTCAGCGATTGTTTGTCGTTGGAACGATAACTAACGTAGTCGCAATCGGAGTTTTGGTTCGCCGCCGCAACGAGACGATCGATCAGTTCCGGGTCCACAAACGGTGTTCGAACTCCCACACGCACGACGGCACGTGCCGGGACCTTGTCGATCGCCGCCACGATGCGGTCAATTGGCTCTGTCTGCGAGCAAGCAAAAAGGGGCACATCCGCCGGTACAAGGTGCCCGATTTGCGCGGCAACATGCCGATCAAGAAGCGTAATGACGCCGTCAAGTCGTTGTGAGTCAGTCACCCGCCGAATAATCCATTCAAGCAGCGACGTGCCCCCAAAACGGGACTGGGCCAGCATGACTGGATTCTGCGCGAAGTTCCTCGCGTGTCGCTCTTCTGGGGCGGGCGTCGTGACCTCGACAATTCCAAGCGTGTTCAACATCGGCACATCCTTCGCACGTACAGCCCCGGCGGCGTCCTCATCGGCATGCTTCTCCCTGCAACCGAAGTCTAAACCTTGTGCGGAATGACCGTCAATACGAACACGATTGGATTAGGGTAGTTGGGTGCAGGAATGGACTTTCCCCGGTAGCCCGACGCGCAAGCGAGGGACACGAGGTTAATCGTTCCAGA
>CBDUAB010000265.1:0-5699 GCA_965365045.1 uncultured Planctomycetales bacterium | reverse complement strand
ACCATCCGGATCGATACGCTAAGGTGATACAGGGCCAACTCAGTTTTGGCCGGAGTGACTGCTATGCAGATTGAAACGAGCCGTTTTGGTACGCTGGAAATTGAGGCAGACGCAATTGTACTATTCCCTGATGGTATTATTGGTTTTCCCCAGCAACGACATTGGGTCCTGTTGCGCGAAGGCGAAAGCCAAACACTTGGCTGGCTACAAAGCATCAACGACCCTGAGTTGGCATTATCGGTTGTCACACCTCAAGCGTACGTGCCTGGGTATGTGCTGAAATTCCGTCGCGAGGAAATCGCTTCGCTGCCTTGGACCGCGCGCGACGAAGCTGTGGCATTGGCCGTTGTCAGTCTCAACGAAGAAAAACTGACAATCAATTTAAAAGCCCCCATACTGGTCAATCTAAACCGATGCATCGGCTGCCAACTTCTCACGTGTGACGACCAACCGCTCCAATACGTACTTCCCAATCAGCACGCCTCAGTGCGAAAAAGTGCGTAACGCGGCCTGGCAATCTTGTAAAAATGCGCTGACCACGTCATTGAATGGTTCTGGGCAACAATTGCTGCCGATATCTTTGGTCAGACATTCGTAACATACGCAGTCTTTCCCAAACTCAAATCGGTTGGTGTGCGACCCCACGAAATCCGCACGCCCGGGTTCGAACGGATTTGGGTTTAACTCGACTGACCAGATGTGGGAGTCGTTGCGAAGCGGGCCGCTGGGAGTGGTTTACCGTTAGCAGCGACGGGATCGAGCGAAGAAAAGTCGTACCGACGGGTGCGACGCTAACACAAGAGAAGGAGTCGACGATGCTTGTCCTTTCCAGACATCGCGATGAGAGCATCATGATTGGTGATGACGTAGTCGTGACTATTGTTGATATTCGGGGTGACAAAGTTCGCTTGGGAATCGAAGCACCAAAAGACATCCCTGTCCATCGACAGGAAGTTTATGACGCAATAAAACGGGAAAACGAAAAAGCGGCCCGGCTTCAACCCAAGGACACGGAGAAAATTGAAAGCGGCGAGCAGCCAAATGATTAGGCGGCGAAAGCCGCACCGAAGAACGGTTACAGCGCGACCAGCACTGCCTTCGTGGTGCTGGTCGCGCTGTTTATACAGGACATATTTCGCGGTTGTCCGTCACGAGCGAATTGTCACAACTTAGTTTTAGGATTAGCCGTTTTGGCGATAGCCACGGTTTCTGTGCGTGAACCGTGGCTATCGCCAAAACGGCTAATCGCGAAATGAACTACGGGCCACCGGAAATCAGGGGCCACTGGAAATTCCGCCGAGCACGTTGGCTTCCTCTTCCTCTTGAATAATGATGCGTGGCGTGACCATCATCATGAGGCTTTGCGTATCACGACCAATTCCCACATTCTTGAACAAACGGTTGATATACGGCAACTTACTAAGCATCGGCACGCCTTGTTCGTTGCGACCCTCGCTCAAACGTTTGATGCCGCCAAGCAGAATTGTGCCGCCATCGGGAACGCTGACGGTGGTGTTAATTGTTGTGAAGGCAAACGTCGGCAATTGGACGGTTGTGCCTTCGTTAAACATCCGCACGTTGTTCGACACAGCGGATCCTCCGTCCGCCGGGTCCAACGCCACTGACCCCGAGTCGGAATCCGTGCGGCCGGTGAACTGGAACGTATCCACGGCACCGATACGACTGAAGAACGGCACCAACGTCAATCGCACGAAACGACGGTCATTCGATACAACTGCCTGTACGCTTAATGACGTACCTTCTGACAGGACCGTGATTACGGGTTGATGCGCGGCGGCAAAATCGCCTACGACCGGAATTACGCTCGTAACGAACGGACGCTGAACCGTATCTGAAACAAAGGCTTGTTGCCCGTTAAAAAGCGTGACTTTGGGGGCTTGCAAGACATTTGCACGCGTGTCACCTTGGGCCGCTTGGATCACAAAGAACGCCTCGATGTCGCTCAGGATCGCGAACCCAACGTTGGCCGCCGAAGCGGGGTCGAAGCCGCCAAAGCTCGGTACCGCAGTGGCAAAACTACCTTGATCGAACGCGATGTCCAGGTCGGCGCGAGGCAATCGGGTGATCGGATCCAAGCCGATCGTAATGTTAGGCGGGTTATCATCGAAGTTACCTTGATTGCCCATCAACCTGTCAGCATCCACTGCACTCAGGCCAGTGTTGTCATCCACTTGGAAATCAAAGTCGATGCCGATCCGTTCAAAGAAGTTATCTTCCAATGTGATAAATCGCACTTCGATCGTCACCTGCAAATCCTGCAGACGGCGCAATTGGGCCAGTAAGTCCGCCACCTTTTCGTGAACTTCTTGCGTTTGTGAAACCACCAGGCTAAGGTTCGTCGGAAAGCCCTGCAGCGTTCCCGGTCCGCCGAGGTCTTCCCACGTGTCCGGCTCCACGGTTGTCGTTATCAACTCGATGAGCGTGTCAAAGTCCGCTAGGCTACCGCCACCAGGACCGCCCGGGCCGAAACCCAGCGGGCTGTTACGGGAATTCGAGCCAGCGATTGGCAGCATTCCGGATTGTCCCATCTGGGCGAGGACGGACGCGTTTTGTGGTGCTTCACCCAAACCATTCGCTGTAGGAGGAACAACGAACGGAGCGACGTTCGTAACGCCGCCCAACAGCCCGTTCGCCGCCGTGTTATGAGCTTCGCGAATGGCGCCCGGTAATCCGATGTTGTAGCTCGGCGAAAAGTTGGGAATTGGAATCACCAAATCAGCGACGTAATAAACGACTCTCTCGGTGTCGCCGTCACGTACCATCTCGCTCGTTATACGCAGTACTTCATCCCGTATGATAAAGCTCAGTTCCAAAGGTTCCAGGATCAGATTGAGCGCACTTTTCAGCGATACCGGCTTACGTAGATTGAGGGTTACGGGTGTCTCGCGTTCAATGCCATGAGCATCGATTCCCTCCGGATCCAGAAAGATGTTAATACCCGTTAGTTTGGCCAAGCTGTCGAGGACCGCATACAACGGCAGATCGTTGAATTGCACATCGACCTTCTTTTTGAGCGCCCGCTCGATTTCCAGTTCGACTTCGGTATACCGCTTACGATTGTCCTGCAAGAACCGTTTGCGAATTCGAGTCAATTCGCTCCAATCCTTGGCATTGGGGAACTCCTGGACCAAGTTATCCGGAAACGGCTCAGCGGCGTCGAACACATCACCGATCGTGCGCTCCGCGCGATCTTGAAAACGTTCATTGCGCAACATATGCGTCACCATCTGGCGAGCGAACTGTGTCTTCCACACCATGTTTTGCGAGACCGGGCTAAGTGGAGCGATTTCGCGAGCCTTGTGAGCGACAACCTCGGCCTCGGGATACCGTTGTTGATCCATCAACGTATTGAATTGATCCACGAATTCGGCCAGATCCTGCTGAGTGCGCTCACGTTGCGAGCGACGCCGGTGAACGTCGGCCAGCATTTCACGATTGCGTTCATCCAGTTCGATCGTCGGACGGTTTTGTTCGATGTAGGACTCCATTTCCTTGAGGCTACGCTCCACACGGGAAAGTAACCGCGAACGAGATTCGGCATTGACCTCGGAACTGGCCACTTTTTGGCGAAGTTTCTTGAGCTCCTCCCAGGCTTCTTTGGGCCGGGTTTCCCTCAAGCGTCGAATGTTCGCCTGTTCACGAGTTACTTCGCTAACAAACCGACGCAGCGTTTCCTGCTCTTCGTCATTTAATTGCTGCAAAGCACGGCTTTGCACGTCGTCGTTCCGTGGCCCGTCGTCCAACGTCGGGGCAAACGATTGCAGATAACCCTGTAGCTCTTGGCGAGTGTCAGGATCCAACTCATCCTGGTGCTGCCATGCCTCCACGAATAGCCGCCATGCCCGCTCGGGATTGTGCTCCTTGAGCGCGCCAACACCCTGTTGATACAGCTTTCTTGCTTGGCCCGATTCACTCGGCACGGATACCACGTTCGGATTGGCTTGCACGCCAGGTAAAGCCGCTGCTGGCGAATGTTGCGGTAATATGTCGGGCGGTTCTGGCTGAAACACGAACGGATTGGCCGATTCACGAGCCGGAGAAGCCAAGTTCTCCACGGGTGTTGAATTGGTTGAGGGCGCCGGCGCCTGTTTGAGTAAGTTACCCGTCAATCCCGACTCGTCATTGACGCTTATTTCGGCATTCCGCTGAGGCGCCGCCGGGATAGGTACCGCAGTTGGCGACGCTACCGTGGGTGGCGCAGGAAAAGCGGTCGGCGGAAACACGGACTCTTCACCCGCCGTGAGTGCCACCGCGGTTGGATCACTTAGTTGGTCGTATACGCTGGAGATGGCACGCAAGTGTTCGTTCACTCCAGGCAGTGGTTGCGGTGACCCGCTCGACGCGGCAGCGGCCATGGGCGGCGCCTCGACGATTGGCAAATTGCGGTTTTGTCGACGGCCCACGTCCATTAACAACATCCATGGCCGTTTGTCATCCGATTTGTAGGCTTTGTCGGGGACCCGTAGGTCTTGTGCCTGGAGTGCCAACTGTTCCGCCCGCTTGAGGTCGCCGCGGTCTAAAGCCAATTGTGACTCGGCGAGAAACTTCACCGCTTCGTTCCGTTTCGTCTCCCAATGGTCTCGCTGCGGAGCAGGAGAAGTGGATGGAATCGCGTTGGCGGGGTCCAGCAGGTTCGCCGCCAGTTCGTTACTGGACACTAGTTCGTTACTGGACAATTGATCGTCAAGCACGTTGGGGATCTGCGGATCTTGGATATGTATTTTTGCGGGGTCGAGAACGCCCTCTGACAGCGACAACGGGGTGGTTAAAACCGTTTGCAAGCGTGTTTCATCAACGCCCGCTTTTCGTAGTGCTTGAGCAAGCTGTGCAGGCGAGTATTCATTGCTGCCAAAGACCGCGCCCGTGGCTAGACTGCTCCGGTAATAACCGAGCGCGGCAACGGTATTGCCACTGTCAATCGCTTCGCGGCCAAGATTGAGATATCGCAATGCACGGCTCTTGGAGTCATCGGTCAGGTCGTTAATCGTCGATGCAACAGTTGGCTTGACGGGGACACCATTTTTTGGTGTTGACTGTACTTGTGGGGCAGCCGCTGGTACCGCTGGCTGCGGTCGGAATTGTTGACTGGGAGCGGGCGGCTCCAGTTGGTTTGCGGCGTCGGCTAGCTTTTTCTTCGCCGCAAGCTTGATCAGGTCGGCCCGAAGCTTTTGCGGTGTATCCGCAAAACGACTCCACAGCCCGTCGTATTTCACATTTAATTTTTCGGCTTTTTCCACGTACCATTCGGCAAGTTCTAAATTGCCCTCATTCATCAACTCGCGGGCCCGCTTGATCAGACTGTCCGCGGTCCGACGTTCGTTCATCCCTCCCAACTGACCAAACAGGGCAGTTGTTTTCAGCAGAGACAAATCTGTCGCTGTGACGCGCGATTGGTGATGCACCAATACACAACACAGGAATCCGAAAACAATAACGAAACGTGAGCGGCGACGGGGATTCAAATCAAACCTCCCTGCAATGGAAGTTCCCATGTTCATTCCTGTAAACGGATCGCGAAGTGTATGCGGACGCTAAGGCTCAACAGACGTTTTCTCAACGCGGCAACATGTGAAACGCACACGTGCACGCCGATACCGCGATAGATTCATGGACGAGTGTGTCGGTACAAACACCAACGGTGTCTGCGTGGAAAAGGCGACCTATCTCGTGCGAGACGA
>CBDUAB010000264.1:0-5714 GCA_965365045.1 uncultured Planctomycetales bacterium | reverse complement strand
CCGCCGTAAAACCATCGAGGCATGTCGTACAGGATGCGGATTGGGACCACACTCCCGTGGCTGGATCGAAGTCGGCTGCCCTTAGATCAACAAACAAGTCTCCGGCAACTTGAATCTGCGCTTGCGCCGTTACAACCCAGGGGCCCAAGCACACCAAACAGACGGCGATAACTTGGCGCACTTTCAACATCGTCGATGCTGGCAACATTCTTACAATTCCTCGCCTCATGTCAGGTGCGGTATGGCGTGTCGATCAGCTTGGCCTAACGCCACAAAAAAAGACGTAATCCGCAACTCGCCTATAGAGGGGAGCGCGCAGATTACGTCTTCTTGCTGATTGACAGTGGCGTTCTCGCTGGTCTAAATCGTTAGTTCTTGCCTCGGTTCACGAATGGGGATTCTTCCCCAGAGTGTCGGAACGATAATAACAACGCGGTAACGGCGTTACAAGCGTTTTGTCGGGATTTTGTTGAGATTGCCCGGCGACGTCACGTGTTATCGCGAGATTTGTGGACATTTTTGGCGATTTCCGACAGGCCCACGTCGACACAAAGTCGCGCTTCGTGCTACTTTTTCTCTTTACGTAGCACAGGCGATGACAAAGTGGCAAATTCCAACTACCGCATTGGCGTTGATATTGGCGGGACGTTCACCGATCTCGTGATACTGGATGAGCAGACGGGTGAAGTTCAGCTAGTCAAGCTGTCCAGCACGCCGGCGGACCCGTCAGTGGGCTTCGCGCAGGTTGTTCAGCGCGCTCTCCGCGAGGCCGGCGTTGCTCCAGACCTGGTGAACTATCTGATTCACGGCACAACCGTGGCCACGAATGCCATCATTGAGGGCAAAGGCGCCCGCACGGCGCTGATAACCACGGAGGGTTTTCGCGATGTGTTGGAGATTGCCCGTCAGATTCGGCCAAGTCTTTACGACTTATTCTGCGACAAGCCCACGCCCCTTGTTCCCCGCCGATTGTGCCTCGGCGTGCCGGAGCGATTGGATCATCTGGGCCAAGTGCTCACGCCACTCGACGAAACCGCCGTACGGAAGTCGGTTCAACAACTTGTCGACGCCAATGTCGAGTCGATCGCCGTTTGCCTGCTTCACTCCTATCGAAATCCGGTGCACGAACGTCGCGTTGGTCAGATTATTAAAGAAGTCGCAGACGACGTCGCGGTCTCGCTCTCGTCGGAACTTTGCCCGGAAATGCGGGAGTATTTCCGCACTAGCACGACGGTTATCAACGCACTGGTTGTGCCGGTGGTGGCGGGGTATCTCGAACGGATTCAAGAACGACTTCGACAGCAACGCGTTACGACACCGTTACATCTAATGACATCTTCGGGTGGGATGATCTCAGCCGCCGAAGCGCGCCGAGCGCCGGTTCAGATGATTGAGTCAGGTCCGGCGGCCGGCGTTACGGCGGCCGCTCAATTGGGTAAGAACGCTGGCTTCGAAAACGTGATCAGTTTTGACATGGGCGGCACCACGGCCAAGGCGGGACTCATCGAAGGTGGCAGGCCACGCGTTGCTTCACATTTCGAAGTGGGCGCGGCTGCTGTTGTCGAAGATCGTGCCGCCGGTTATCCCGTGCGAACGCCGGTGATTGATCTGGTCGAGATCGGCGCCGGCGGCGGCAGTATCGCTTGGGTCGATCCCGGCGGTGCTTTGCGAGTGGGTCCGGAAAGCGCCGGCGCGGATCCCGGACCAGCTTGTTATGGCAAAGGTCAACTACAACCGACGGTAACCGATGCCAATCTAATGCTGGGTCGACTCAATCCGGATTACTTTATTGGCGGTGAGATGCGGCTTGATGTAGAACTGGCCCGACAGGCGGTCGCCCGGATTGCGAAGCCGCTGAAAATGGATGTTGCCGAAGCGGCACAAGGGATCATCGAAATCGCCAACGCCAGCATGCTGTCCGCCATCCAGTTGGTATCCGTGCAACGTGGATTCGATCCACGCGAGTTCGCATTGGTTGCCTATGGTGGCGCCGGACCGTTGCACGCAAATGCCTTGGCCCGCGCAGCGGGTGTGAAGCAGACGTTGATTCCACCGAGTCCCGGAGTGGCATCGGCGTGGGGATTGCTCGTCAGCGATTTACGGCACGACTTGGTACAATCGTTCTTGCAAGAAACAGCATCGACCGATTGGGACGCGATGCGCCGCGAGTTCGAGCGACTCGAAGCGGCCGCCGAGCAGAAACTGACAGCCGAAGGAATCTCTCCCACGGCGCGCGGCGTATGTCACTATCTGGACATGCGTTACATTGGCCAGTCGCACGAACTTCGCGTCGAGTTACCGACATGGCCGCTATTCAGTGACGATGTTGACCTGCTCGATGCGGCGTTTCGCAACGTGCACCGCCGCGCGTATGGATATGCGACCGAAGATGCCGCAACTGAGATCGTCAATCTGCGAATCGTGGCTACCGGCCGCATTCCCCATCCGCGGATGCGCGAGTTGCCGACGAGCGAGGGAGGTTCCGACGCGGCCATCAAGCAACGCCGTGATGTGTTCTTTGCGGACAACAACATCGCTGCGTGTCCAGTGTACGATCGCTACAAGCTGGCTCAGGGCCAACGATTGAAAGGACCGGCGATCATCGAGGAAATCGATTCGACAACGGTTCTCGAGCCCGGCTATGTAGCCGACGTGGACCGATTTGGAAACTTGATCATCCAAGCACGAAAAGACACAAAAATGAACCAGAGTTCGGTGGTCAGACAGTAGTTGGATTGGACCGCTAATCGACGCTAATAAACGCTAATAACCGACTGTTAACGATTTGTGACATCAATGACGACGAGACACATAACTTGGGTTTGTTCTTGTGAGCACGTTGAGCAATATCAGGTATAGGCACTTGATGATTGGGAATGGATCAGCGTTCATTAGCGTATATTAGCGGTTTCAAGATCGGTTTTTTCTCTTTGTGACTTTTTGTGTTTTTTGTGGCTGATGTCTGATCGCGAGAATTATAGTTTGTCGCTGGACCCGATTCGCTTTGAAGTCATGCGCTGCGCATTTCAAGCGGCTGCGGATGAGATGGCCGCCGCGCTGCGCAAGGCGGCTTATTCCACGAACATCAAAACGCGGGCTGATTTTTCTTGCGCATTGTTTGACGAGCAACTGCGGGTGATCGCACAGTCCTTTTCGCAGCCGATTCACTTGGCTTCGATGGCCCGTCTGGTACCGCTGGCCGTCGATCGCTTCGGAGCCGAAAAGCTTCGGCCAGGTGATGCATTGGCAACGAACGATTCGCACCATGGCGCGATGCACTTGAACGATATCTGTTTAATCTCGCCGTATTTTTCCGGTGACGAGCTACGCGGTTACGTCGCGGCCGTGGCACATCATGTTGACATCGGCGGGATGGCGCCGGGCGGCCTCTGCGTGTCGCGTGAGATTTATCAGGAAGGAATCATTATTCCGGCGGTCAAGTTGATCGAAGGTGGGCAAGTTGTGGACGACGTTTTTCGGTTGATCCTTGCCAACATCCGATCGCCCGCACAGACCGCCGGCGACATCCGTGCCCAGATCGCCGCGATCATGTTGGGGCAGAAGCGCATGGAACAAACAATCGAGCGCTTTGGGCAGGCGACCGTCACCGAATTCACACACGAGTTGATTGAATACACGCACCGTTGGGCGCGGCAGGAGATTTCGAAACTTCCCAGTGGCGAGTTTTCTGCGACTGGTGTTTTGGACGACGACGGCATCAGCGACGAACCGATCCGTCTCTGTCTCAAGGCGACCGTGGGTGATGGCCGTGTGCATTTTGATTTGACCGGATCAGACGCTCAGAGGCCAGGGCCGATGAACGCGAATCTGACGTATGCGTATTCGGCGGTAACGTACGTCGTGAAGTGTTTGATTGACTCGGCGATCCCAACCAACGACGGCTTTTATCAGTTGGTCGATGTTACGGCTCCCGAAGGCACCGTCGTGAATGCCGTATCGCCGGCAGGAGTGGTCGGCGGCAATGACGTGGCACTGCGGCTGTGTGATTTGGGATTCCTCGCCTTTGCCCCGGCGCTGCCGGATCGTGTCGTGGCGTGTTCCAAAAGTATGATTTGCAACATGGGTTGCGGCGGGCAGGATCCACGTTCGGGGAAATATTACACATTCATGGAAACTGTGTGTGGCGGCTACGGCGGGCGGTTCAATAAAGACGGTATCGATGCCGTTCAGCCGCACATTCAGAACACCGAAAACTCGGCGATCGAAGAAACCGAACATCAATATCCGCTCCGCATTCTTCGTTACGAACTGGTGACCGACTCGGAAGGCGCGGGAAAGTATCGTGGCGGTTTGGGTGTGCGACGCGACTGGCAGTTTTACGATCATGCCGCGACGGTCACAATCTTTGCCGACATGTGCCGGGTCGGACCCTGGGGATTGTTTGGTGGCGAAAGCGGATCGCCGTCACGTTATGTTGTCAATCCTGACGGCACGGCGACCGAGCAGCCGTCGAAAACAACCCTGCATCTGCAGCCGGATGACGTTGTCAGCTATCGCACGCCGGGCGGCGGAGGTTATGGCTCGCCGCACGAGCGTGATCCGGAATTGGTGCTTGCCGATGTTTTGGATGGAAAAGTGTCCGTTGCTCGTGCGCGTGAGGCTTACGGTGTGGTTGTGGATGTTGAGCAGGGAGACATTGATAACGCGGCAACGAAAGAGTGTAGAAAGTCGTAGTTGGCGGATGGGTGAATCGCTATTTACAGGCGAGTTGCCCAGTGGTTACTATCCGCCGGATTTTGTCGCCAAACTGCTAGCAATCACGTGCGCATATGCGAAGGAGCCCGATGATACAGGCCGTTGCAATTCTGCTGGTTGCTGTATCCGCCGGTGCCAATCCATGGGATACGCCGCAAGCGGCCGAGCAAACCGCCCCTGGACAACCTCGTGTCGACACGCCGTGGGATGGAGACGCGACACTCGCCGATCATCAGCATCAACTTGATACTGCTGCGCGGCGCAAGACAGAACCGGTCGCTCCGGCCCCTATGAACAGCCTTCAGCGGCGCAATCCCAACCGTGGATTTCAACCGGCGGCAAATGGCCAGGCCGATGAGGCAAACCGTAACGTCATCCTTGCTCAATACGTCGAAGGCGATGCCTGGCCAACTGCTGGCACCGGGCAAGCCGCGGTGCCACGCGACGACGGTCGGAACGCTGTTGGAGACAGCCCACGCGCTCCGCAACTCGCGATACCGAACTACCTGGATGCCCAGCCTGCTGCCAATCAAACCGACAGTTATGACGGTAACTTGAATACGGATGACGTAACTGCCGAACCCAGAGAAGCAACAAAGATGGCACCGACCATACCGGTGACCACTGATCCAAACACCAATATCAGAGGAGGAGGAACATTGCTGTATTTAGCCTTTTTTGCGTCCGTGGGTTTGAATTTCTATCTCGGCTGGATCACTTGGGATACTTACAATCGCTACCAAGACATGGTGAGTGACATCCGTCATTCCAACACCAGCGCACGGCGAGAACGTGTCGAACGAGGACGCGATTTGGCCGATCGCCGCAAAGATCGCCACGTCGTGGATTCGGCCGCTTATTAAATTGGAAGTGTCACGTTACGTCGACGAATTGCCGTGATTTGTCACTTCAAAAAGCGACACGAATTGCGTTGTCCGATTAGACCACACATTTCGCCCATCGCCGCCGAAGGCTGCGATGCCGTTGGTCGTAGGACG
>CBDUAB010000263.1:0-5718 GCA_965365045.1 uncultured Planctomycetales bacterium | reverse complement strand
TGCCAACGAAAATCAGTTCCTTTTCTACTTCATTGGCGGCACTGGATGATGGCGGCTCGCTTAAGGGACGAAACGCGACTCCCAGCACGCGCATACCGCGAGTGGCAAGTTCATCATTGGCTTGCATGATATGGTTCTGAACATCGTCGTTTAACGGCTGGGCTTCGTCGTCAATCCAGGCGAACTGACAGCTACTCAACACAGCGTCAACGGCCCCCTTCATGAACTCCACATAGTTGGCCCCGTCGAGGTGACTCAGCACTGTCAATATCGGGAGCTGCCGCTCGTCATCTGGGCGATTGTCAGGTCCGCGATTCTCGATACGGTGCACGGTCGTCATTCGTTTGCGCTGGGAATCAAACGGCACTTCGCCAACGCGCGGGAAAGTCTTTGTCAATTCAAGCTTGCCCAGACCCATCCGTGCGGCCGCCACGACGAGCGCCGCCTCAGTGGGCTCCCCCACGGCCCGAAAGGATTGCGTGTTGGAACCGACAGCCAACTCGGCATCATTGCAGAGCCCCGCACCGGCGAGCAGCAGTGCTAGTGATGAATGTCGAGTGACCTGTTCATCGTTGAGCGGTCCGGGCTCACCATTTTCGGCCACCATCATGGCTTTGTGTCTGCTCGTCTCGGTCAATTCCACTCGGTGACCAGCCACGTCTAGCACCGTTACGGTCATCCGATTCTGAGTTAACGTTCCGGTTTTGTCGGAACAGATCACCGTGACGGAGCCAAGTGTTTCAACGGCGGGCAATTTGCGAATCAGCGCCTGGCGATTGAACATCCGCCGGGCGCCAATGGCCAGCGCAACGGTCGCAACGGCCGGCAGACCTTCCGGGACAATGGCCACGGCCAGGCTAAGCGCCGTCATCAGCATCAGCCTGGGACTTTCGCCAGCCAAGACACCCAGCACAAACACCAGGGCAACAATGGCCAGGGAGACGATCGCCAGCGTCCGCCCCAGCTGGGCAAGCCGGCGCTGCAGCGGCGTCGGCTCAGGCGTGACCGTCTGGAGCGAGCGGGCGATCTGCCCTAACTCGGTACTCATTCCGGTTTCCGTTACGACAGCCAGTCCGTGGCCGTACGTTGCCAGCGTACCCATATAGGCCATGTTGAAACGGTCGCCCAATGGCAGCTGCTCGTTTTCAATGGCGTCAATGAACTTTTCCACTGGCTCGGACTCGCCAGTCAGAGATGCCTCCTCGATTCGCAGGTTCACGCTTTCCAGCAACCGACAGTCGGCGGGTATCAGATGGCCGACTTCGAGCAACACGATGTCACCAGGGACCAGTTCCTTTGACAAGATCTCGTGCAAGTCTCCGTCACGGCGCACCTTAATCGTGGGAACGGCAAGCCGCTTCAAAGCTGCCAGGGCCTTTTCGGCTCGATAATCCTGAAAAAAACCAAGCGCTGCGTTCAGCACGATAATGGCACAGATCGCGCCCGCGTCGATATATTCGTGCAGATACAAAGAAACCACGGCGGCGGTGAAAAGCAGCATGACCATCGCAGAACTGAGCTGTTCCCAAACGATTCGCAACGGCCCGCGGCCGCCGACCTCGACGAGCTCGTTCAGTCCATGTTGCTTCCTTCGTCGAGCGACCTCCGGGGCGGAAAGGCCGGAGTCCAAATCGGACTCCAATTTGAGAAGCACATCTGCCGGGTCAATTCCATGCCATGCCGCCATGGTCAGTTGCCTACATTGCGAACGGTATTACGATGTATTAAAAAACCCTCTAAGCGTAATGTAACTCCCAAGGAGACATTTGACAGCGGGCTCAGATACCACCAAGTTTAACGAACCTTTCATGGAGCGAGACGGATGGTATTCGTGACACGACGTGCGTCAGCGTCAGCGGGCCACACGCTCACACGCCTTTATAGGAAAGCAGCGGTCGCAACTCGCGTACGATTCGTGTTAGCTGTTTCTGCGCTCGCATGACGGCGTGAATATCCTTGTACGCCGATGGCGCTTCGTCTCGTAATGCATCGGCGCGCCGGTGGTCGAACCAAATGGCTTGCACTTCACGATGGAATCGCCGCCTGCCTATCGAGCGCCTGGCGTCCGATCGACTCATCTTCCGTCCGGCACCATGAGAACTCGAATACAGGGCGTCGGAGTAGCCACGACCGGCTACGTGGAAACTCGAGGTACCCATTGAACCGGGAATAATGCCGGGTTCATCGACCAGAGCCGACTGGGCGCCCTTGCGGTGAACCCAAAACTGTCTACCGAAATGTCTCTCTGACCGGACGTGGTTGTGATCGGTGTGGATCAATGACGATTCGTCAGATGCAATGCCAAATAGATCAGACATCAGTTCGCGTACGGCCGCAACCATGGCAAGCCGGTTTTGCCGTGCGTAATTCCGGGCCCAGGCTACATCGTGAAGGTACGCCCGCCCGGATTCTGATTTGGCGTCCAACCAAAGCAATCCACCGGGCGACCGGGACGCTGTTGCGAGACTTACGTGGTAGTCCGTGATCGATTGGCCCATTGCGCGGGAACCGCTGTGAACCATGAGCCAAAGGCGGTTCTCTGCGTCCGCCTGAAACTCCAGGAAATGGTTGCCACGTCCGAGCGTACCGAATTGGACACGGCCATCTCGTCGTTTGAGCTTATCCAGTCGAACATCACTGAGCCGGCATGTTTCCAAGTCGTCCGGTAGCGCGCTGGGCATGGTAGCAGCGGAGTGCCGATTGGTCGAAACCCTCTTGTACAGGCCGGACAGCACCAGGGCCGCAGCGACTTCGTCTGCAAGCAGATCAGCTTCGGCGTCGAATGCGATCGCCGCCATACCGCAGCCAATGTCGCCACCGACTGCTGCCGGATATATCAGATTCGACGTTGCCAGCACCGTGCCAATGCAAACGTCGTTTGCCAGATGGACGTCCGGCATAATGGAGACGTGTTCTACGTCATCGGCTGCCGCCAGGCGTTCGATACACTTTTCCACCTCACAATGTAACGGCTCGGAAAGCCAACAAGTAACATTTGCTGAGGGCGTGTTGGTCATTGGTCCACCTCCTCAGTCGTTATTGTTGGACCGGTGACGTGGAAGATGAGCATTGGCACCCGTTTACGGGTGATGGATGCTGCAACTTCGGATCGCAAACGCCCCGTCTGACTATTCAATAGCTGCAGAATCACCTCGCGATCGAAGAGATTCTTAGGTACGTCGGCGCGCAGCGTCACCAGGAGCCGCGATGAATCTGGCGCCGGAACGACCGATACGACTTGTAGGATTTGCAGAGTTTCGTCATGGCAATCACCGGAAAGAACAAGATCGAGCGTTTGGGCGACCTGACGGCACAGTTGCTTTGCTTTTCGGTTTTGCTTTTGACGGTCTCTGCTAGGTTTGAAAAACTCACGCGGATCGATGCAATCGTCCTCGTGGAGTTCACCACAATGTGCAAACAATTGTTTGCGCGTACGCTTATCGAGCGTCATGTTTACTCTCGTCAGAGTGAATGTGAAGGCGCAGCATCAGCGCCAGAAGATTGAGTCGAAACGAACCTTCAACAGAGAGTATGAGCCCGGCCCACATGGACCGACCGATGGGCTACCCCAAGTGAGCGCGCAGGCTCAACGACACAGTTAGATATGCTCTGAATCGCATCGTCGGCCTCCTTCTGAGGAAAAAAGAGTTTCGGCCCATATAAAGCTACTACGGGGCAGACATTCATTTCGTCAACGTAAGCAGCCATAAATGTGTTCGGCCAAAGGACAAAGATTGTCCACTACAGGTTCGCGCGACGCTTCATTGCCCTTCGTTTTATTTCGTAATCCCGCGCAACTTAAGATGCTCTTCCAGCACGCGACGGTATTCGTCCGTGTCGACATCCCGCTCACAACAGACGAGCATCAACACTCCGTCCGACCGGAAGTTTCCGTCCCATTGCTGTAGCTGCTCATCCGTCCAGTTGGGATCGTATTCACGCAGATGCTCGTCGTCGAGCCGTGAAAAATAAGCGCGAACACTAATGTCCGTTTCGTCCGGAGGTTCGCCATTGAGAGGGCGTTCGAAGTCGATCGGTTCGGTCATTGGACTCTCCTTATGTTAATAGCCACAAATCTCGCTGTGCGCTCTGTAAGACCTCGTGGCTGATTGCGACTGACCAGGAACGTGGCAGGCATTGCAGATCGCGGTCTCCGTGAGACCTTGGTGCTTCTCGGTCGATTGCGCATGCACGTCGTGGCACGACAAACACGTCAGCTCATGTTTTCCAAACAATGCGACATCACTCGCATTCATAAAGATGTGTTTGTCGCCCGGATTCAATTCTTGCAGCTTGTTGTTGGACCAATCAACATCAAAGTCTCTAAACAAATTGTCACCAGCTACGAAGTTGTGCGGGTAAGGCGATTGTGTGCTGCGAGACTTGCCGCCACGGAGGTGACATTGACCGCAGATCGAAACCACCTGCCGCGCCTCACGATTGTTTTCAGAAAGTAAAACATGCGCCGTCTTCTCCGTGTGTTCCAACGACACATTTCCATGACACGTGAAGCAATCGAGTGAAATCGCCGAAAATGTCTTCTTCTTGGCGTCGACGCCGGTCGTATGACACCCGGCGCATTTGTCGGCAAACGTGGTAGGGTCCCAACTCGGGTGAGCTGAGTTGAGCAACCGTCCCACACCATCATTGGCAACGTATGCCGTTGAGAGCAGCTCAAGCCGTCCATATTCGTTCGAGCGCTTGAGCAATCGCACTTGCCGGTCAAACCCCAAAAGGAACTCAACTTGCGCGGCAAACGTACTGGTGTCTTGATTGCGCTCCAGCGACCGCACGACCGCGTCCGACTCGGGTTCAATGGGTCGAATCGTCAATTGGTGTTGATTCTTTGGCCAAGCGGGTCCGATATCACGATGGCAAAAGAGACATTCCTCGCCTGTGATGTATTCGGGAATCGGCTGGCCAACATGGTCACTTCCCCAGGCCGCCGGGTCGAGCCGTTGAGGCGCAGCTTCTTCGGCCTTGACGGCCGCGATTCCACAGTGAATAAGCACGATGGCAAGGCACCACGTGCCGGGCACGGAAAGTGTCGGCTGCTCGCTTTGTGTTAATGAGCGAAAAAGTCTGAGCATGATCCTGTGTTGATCCAGAATCACGCAAGGCAATGTCAGAGTGGCACACGACAAGTGCTTGATTCTTTCTTCAAGCCAATGCGCGAGGGTTTCGGTATGAGCGTGATTCTCTCGCCATTTGGGTATCCACATCGTTCGTTCTGCGTAGGGTCGGTGAAGCGGTGCAGGATTTGACTATAGAGTGTACCAAGTTCTTATGCTGTTTCAACTTAGAGCTGCGCCGACCTGCGCGGAGAGACTCCCTGCCGACGGGCAATTTTCGAAGCACAGCATCATCATGTGGGTCATTCGCTGGTCACGTATCCCATCATGACGTTTTGTTTGCTAGGTTGATGGCGCGTCCAATGTCGAATAAATCTCAGGGAGCATTCCATGGAGCCTATGGCGAATTTCAGTGGCACATCACACAGTTGAAAGGTGGGGCGGGTTCCATGTTGCAACCGGAAGAACGAGATTTGATTCGTGTCGGATCACGGCGTTGGTTTTTGCAAGTCGGGATGGCCGGCCTCGGCGGCTTGACGCTGCCCCAAATCGCGCCGTTACCAGGTGCTTCGGTGTCGGCGGCGAGCCAACAAGGTGACAAGAAAGCGGTGATACTGATATGGCTATCGGGTGGACCCAGCCACAT
>CBDUAB010000262.1:0-5719 GCA_965365045.1 uncultured Planctomycetales bacterium | reverse complement strand
TGGACCGAGGACGTATCGGCTGCCGCGACGTTTCTGGATTTTCTCGATCTGGCCGTTTTCTTGCTACCGATTATCCTGCTTTCGCTGGAGTTCTCTAACCGGCCTTGGCAACGTATTGGCAAGATCATTTACCTTACGAGTGTCCTGTTGATGTACGGTGCCCTGTTGATTGCCGTGCGAAACGGATCGCATCGCTGGATCATAGCACTGATACCGGCAAACGCCGCGTTTCATGCGGTTGAATACATGGCGATCGTTACGTTTTACGCACGCCGACGAGAATCGCACGGCACTGCCGGCCTGTTTCAAACAATGGCCCGCAGTTGGTCGCTGGTGTTGGTCATCTATATTATTTGTCTCGGCATTTTTTCCGAATTCGCGGAGCGGACAACACAAGGTATTTGGTCCGATCAGGCAATTACGCTGGCCGAACTCTGGGTTGGAGCCAACTTGTGGGCGGCCTTTTTGCACTACGCCTATGATGGCACGATTTGGAAGCTGCGCCGTCCCGAAACGGCCAAGGCACTCGGAGTTGAATTACAACGATCGTAATTGCCCTCGATCAGGATCAACTCATGAACGGGAATTCCCATAGCGACAAACGGCAAGTTGAACACGGCGGCCAGCCCTTGTTGGGGGTACTGCTGCTGGCAATGTCCGTGTGCGTGCCTTTCCTTGTCCTAATTCGTCAAGGCGGACGCGTGGTGGACGCCCTACCGCTTTCCGATTGGTCGGCGATTTCACCGTTTGGAACCGTCAGCGTCGCATTCGTGCACGTTGTCGCCACATTAGCCCTGAGTTGGACCGTGGCGAGGACGATCCGTCCACATTTTGGCCACGCCACTTTGTTAAACGTAGGTATCTTCGCCATCGTGGCCGGAGGACTAGCGATAGCGACTCTCAATGCCGGGGACGCCGTCGCGGCTGAATTGATCGCTCAGGCCTCCGCGGGACCAAGGTTCCTGCTACGACTTTTGTGGACATTTATTCTGCAGGTCCCCTGGTGTGTGTCCGCCGCGGTTTTGTTAAAGGCGCCGGTCGAACCGCGATCTCATGTTCCGGGCGCGAATGAGATGGCTGTGGCTTGGATGCCTATTTTGCTTGTGGCGATGTTGGTAGCGTGGTTCCTGCCAATGACGCATGCGAACCATGTAACGCGGAGGGAAATCGGTCGAGCGGAAGAATACTTGTCCTTATCCAAACAGCAATATCGATTAGCATGGAATCACTTGGTCGCTCTCGAATCGTTGGCCGGAACGCAGCAGGTATCCCAACGGCAATCCGACGAATTGCGCGACCATCTGCTGAAACAACTGATTCTTTTGCTCCGTCAGGTGAATCAGCCACTTGCGGAAGATGCCCCCGTTGAGGCCGTGATTGAGAGAGCCAAACAATACGTTTCACTGAACGCATTGAGTGATGCCGTCACGGTATTGGAGGGCGTTCCGAACAGACGCCCGGACGCCTTGTTTTTGTTGGCGAGAGTACACGAAGAACGGCGTGATTCGCATTCAGCGATTTCCACGTTGGAGGAAGCTGCGAACCTAATCACCGACGACACGGGGCCTGATGCCGAAGTTGGTCGGCAGATCTACAAGGGATTGGCAAACAATCTGCGCCGGGCGGGACGTTATCAAGAAGCTGAAGAACGACTCCGTGAAGCTCTCCAGCGGTTTCCCAATAGCCAAGGATTCTTTCTGTTTGAATTGGGCTTACACAATCAGATGGGAGGACGGTTTAAGGCTGCCTTGGATTACTACGAATCGGCCGCGGAAATGGATCCGAGATACCGCCGACAGGTAGCTGCAGCGATCGGGCAACTGAAAGTAAAGACGCCCGCCTGCATCCTGAGACCCACCAAGCTTGCCACGCGCTAATCGAATTGTAACTTTGTGGGATAATCGCGTTTTTGCTTGAATTTAGGTCGCTTTCCGCTTAAGCTCGAATGACACTGGCCTATTCTTTCTGCTCATATTGGGCCATGCGGGCTTTTCTCGTCGGGGCCCCCCCTTCCGAGGCACAAACATGTCGTCGCGTGTAGTCTTTCGTCTTGTGGTGTCCGCCCATCTATTGATGACTGCGACGGTGGCCTACGGGCTTGATATCCATAACGTGCAATGGGTCACTATCGATTATCCGCCCAGTGCCTACGTGATGTTGGAACGACCGGGCGAAAATGGCCCCTTGATTGATGAATTTGGGGCTATCGGTTTTGATGCGTTTGTGGATACGGGATCGAGTGGCGTATTGTTGTCACGTGAAGTAGGCGACATACTGGGCGTACAGCAACAACAGGTAGACGGAACGGGTGCGGTGTTTAGTAACGTTGGAGTTGGCGGCAGTGCCGCATTCAACGTCTCCGAGCAGCTCAACGTCGGCTTGGCGCCCTTTCATCCGAACGTCGTCGACAAACTGGACGATTTGGCCAGCTTGGATGACGTTTACACACAACGACACAACAATGTCCGCTTGCAGGTCTCCACAATTTTTTCCTCGGACCCTGTCAACATCGTTGGGATGCCGTTACTGGTCGACAAGGTCGTCGTCATAGATCCAACGCCGGTTGACATGCTTGATTTCGCCGAGTCAATGCGATCGTACATTTATGACCCAGGTACTCCTTTCAACGCGGCTTCGGCGAGCACGGATCCGGGGATTCCCAACACAACACACCAAGTTCAGCTTAGCTATGGCGACTTCAGTCGATTCACGACGATTAGCCCAGCCAACGCGGAGCCACCTTCATTATCGCACAATCCGTTCATTGGTCCCGATCCGGTCAGTAAGTTGGATGCCAATCCTCCCACCGACAATACACCGCCGGTTACGATCGAGTTCAATGGTGCGCGAACGTCCGGTAGTTTTCTGCTGGATACCGCGGCTGGTGCAACGTTCATCTCACAAAAAATCGCAAGCGACCTCAACATCCGCTACCGGCCTGGAAGTTTCGGTACCGGAAGTCCGCGGCTCGAGACGTTTGATCCAGATAATCCGGGTCAACCGGGGGCCGCACTCGGGGAACAATTCACAATGACAATCGCTGGATTTGGTGGGAATGTCTTCTTGTCCGGCTTTTATCTAGATTCCATGTTATTGCGGACATTGCAGGGAAATGGGGCGGACGACGGCGATCCGAATCATCTCAACTTTAAACGTTCACCAGTCTTGGTCAATGATGTTCGCTTAATGGATCCCGAATCCGGAAAAGTACTGACGTTTGACGGGATATTTGGCATGAACAACTTGTCCGCCAGCGCAACGGTTACGGATGGTGGAGGATTTCCTCTTTTGTCCGATCTTACTGCCGGCAATTTTGAGTGGGTTGTCTTTGACGAGGCCGCAGGCCTTTTGAGTGTGACGCCAAAGTTCGCTCCCGGAGATTTTGATACCGATTACAGTCTCGACTGCGACGACATTGATGAGTTGTCGGCCACGATCGCGAACCAAACCAATGATTTAGTTTATGACTTGACCGATGACGGACTCGTTGACGCCGACGATTTGAATTCGTGGCTTGCGTCTGCCGGCTCTCTCATTGCCGACGCCAATTTGGATGGCACGGTTGGCGGCGACGATTTAGCGATTTGGCAAAGTAACGCTTTCTCCGCGGGCACGGCCTGGTGTGCGGGCGATTTCAACGCCGATGGCGGCACGGATGGATCGGATTTCAATTTGTGGCTCGAGCACAATGGCAGTAGTGCGGCAGCCTCCACGGCGTCCGTTCCGGAACCATCGACAATTGCCCTGTCGCTTGTGTCGCTGTTGTTTAGCGTCTTGGTGCAGCGACATGCGTGCGAGTACCGCAACGCGGGCCGCAACCAAATACGCTGAAATATTCCTGCTACCAATATTCCTGCCAAACTGCCGCATAGGGCAGGAACATCATAAGCGGCGACCTGAAAACTCGTTCCCACAAAACAAAACTTGTTTTCGTGGCAAAATGTTTTAGGCGAAAGCCAACACTCCTTTTTTGAACAGAAGGAAACAGAGGGAACGGAGATTCGTTTCTCTGTTGTCTCTGTTCTCTTCTGTTCAACAAGACAAGTTGTCAAAAGATTAGGCTGATCAGCAGAAATCCAAGCCCAATTGCAACGATAGCTGCCACGATGATCGCCAGGTACCATTTGCCATCCCATCCTCGATTGCGGCGAGTAGTCAGTCGCTGAGCTTTGGGAAGCTGGGGCCCACTAGAGAAACTAGGGTCTTCGAGCAACGCGTCGAGCGGGCCGCTATCGTACGTCGCTGCGGCCGGCTCGGACGCCGTATCGAAAATTCCCGACGATGATTCTTCGCTACGTGTTTTCGTCGCGGGCTCGTCTCCTGTAGTCTTGAACACCGACGAGCTACCGTCGAATCCGGAATCGCTTGACTTTTTCTCACCTTCGATTGGCGCGAGAGTCAGGTCATCATTGACCGACGATCCTGACGAGCGGAGACTTGTGTCGTCATCGGATGAGGAAACGGTGTCGTTTCGTCGAACGCCAGGCGGGTCGGTAAACGGACTGTCGGTAAACCTCGAGGCACGTTTCCAACTGCGATCGCTTCCGTCGGAACCGGTCGTTAATTCGGCAATCGACTTTGCCTCTGTGTAAGTAGCACTCAGCGACTTGCCTCGGGATGCGAGCCAGCGCCGCAATTCTAGTGCAACATCGGCCGCGGTTTGAATTCGCTGATCCGCGGATTTCTTCATCATCCGGCCACACAACTCGACCAGGGCTGGCGGTATCTCGGGACGCTTTTCGTAGATGCTCGGAGGGCTTTCGTTTTGATGTTTGAGCAGTCGCTGAGCAATCGATCCGTCAGGGAAAGGTGGTTGGCCAGTCAGCGTGAAGTAAAGCGTGCATCCCAAACTATAGATGTCCGCTCTGGCGTCGACATTCTGACTATTGCGCGCCTGTTCGGGAGCCAAATAGTCAGCCGTTCCGACGACGGAATCATCGTGGATCGCGCTGATGGACGGGTGGTGGTCCTCGGAGAATTTGGCCAACCCCATATCCAACAACTTGAGCGTTCGCCGGTTATCGACCAGACAATTGGCCGGTTTGACGTCTCGATGGACCAAACCCGCTTCGTGTGCGTGCTGCAAGCCGAGCGCGGCTTGTGCGATATAGTCCGCGGCATCAACGGCATCGAACGTGCCGTCTTCGCTGATAATGCGTTGGAGGTCACGACCTTCGACATACTCCATGACGATATAGTGCGTTTTGCCATCTTGGTCGATGTCGTAGGCCCGCACAATGTTTGGGTGATCCAAAGCAGCGACGGCGCGGGCTTCGCGTTTAAAGCGGTCGAGGTAATTTGAATTCTCGACGAATCGGCTTGGCAGAACTTTGATGGCAACAAGTCGCTCCATTACGGAGTGCTCGGCCAGGTAGACCTGACTCATCCCGCCTTTACCGAGGTGCCCAAGCACTTTGTATTTGCCAATCCTGAAACCCTTATACTTGCCCTTGAGCAAGTTTTCAGCTTGCCAACGATTGATCAGCTCTGCTTCGATCAGCAGCTCGGCAATCTTACGAGGGTCGGACGGCAGTGGTCCCCGCGACTTGTCAGCCCAGGCGGCAAGACAGCGAGCCAAGTCGTCTTCGGAGACCAGCCCGCTCTTTTTTGTCGTGAGCAGAAACTTTTCGCTCGAGATTTCGGACATGGCATATGTCGGGAAAAGACCAACGCCGCGAATTGGCAAACAAGTCACTCGACTGGCGGTAACAAAAACCGC
>CBDUAB010000261.1:0-5726 GCA_965365045.1 uncultured Planctomycetales bacterium | reverse complement strand
GGACAGTCGTTCCGAAATGCCACTCGCCGTCTCGCGAATTGCCGACGGCGCCCACGGACACGTATAAATCGGTGGTGCCACCACTGGCGTTCTGGATATAGACACGAATGCGGTTGCCGGTGTGCAACTCAAAGTTGAGCGCGCTATCCCCACCGGTATAGGACCCCATCAAAATGCTGCGGCCGACGTCCGTCGTCTTGAACCACGCCTGCAGTGTAAAATCTGCTTGCGTCAGATTGGCGATCGCGGGTGGCATGCCGATGTTGAACGATTCGACGTTCGCGTTTCCTTCGTCAATCTCCAGGGAAAAACTGGAATCGGTCAACAAGCTGGCAACGTCCGCGGAATAGTTGATCCCGTTCGAACTGCCGTTGTCGCCAGAATTGCTCGAACCCGTACCGTGATAGGGACCTCCTGCCCCGCCGCCCGTATCATCCACCTGGCCCGCCGCGTTCTGATCATTCACGACGGGAACGCCGCCCACGGTTTCAAAGTCGTAGGCCGCGACGAGCGCCGACGTGTCCGCGCTGTTGTAGAATCGAACGTCGTCGATAGAACCATTGAATATCACTGAGCTGGTACGATTATCACGACCAATAAACACGGCCGGCTTGTTGGTGACATAGTCGCCGGCCGTATCGGGCCGGCTGCCGACCAGCGCGCCGTCATAGTACAGTTCGACCGTCCCTTCGTTGCGCACACCCGCCAGATGATGCCAATTGCCATCGCGCGAATTAGTGGGCAGGGTCAGATTCAAATCCGTCGTGCTGGTCGGCCCTTGCACGAAAATCCGTCCCCGATTACTCGTATGCAGTTCTAGATTCAACGAAGTTACGTCGCCGACATACGAACCGGTCAGAACATTGCGTCCCGCGTCGGTCGTCTTGAACCATGCCTCGACGCGGAAATCGCCCATCGTCATCGCGGCTAGACCATCATCGGCCGCCATTGGGATGACGACGTGATTGGCGGCATTCTCAGGTGCGGGGAAGACGAGT
This sequence comes from uncultured Planctomycetales bacterium, assembly GCA_965365045.1. Lineage (GTDB taxonomy): Bacteria > Planctomycetota > Planctomycetia > Pirellulales > Pirellulaceae > CBDUAB01. The sequence continues at coordinate 4,728 of CBDUAB010000261.1, read as the reverse complement.
GAATAACTCGAACCGATTCCCACCGGTGTGTCACTGGAGTATGCGAGGCCGCTGGGGCCTTGGCCGACAGGATTTCCGCTGGCGGTTCCCGTGTAGGGACCGTTGACATCGTCCGCGGTTTCATCGACCACGCCAACGGCCAACTGTCGGTCAGTGACGGAAACTCCTTCCCTAGTCTCAAATGTCCATTCGGCGACCAGGCCAGGAGTTCCCTCCACGGCAATGGAATAGCCCACACCCGTCGCGTCTCCCGCACCCGCCGTCCACTGACTGTCGTTGAACGGTTCGCTGCCGCCCGTCCAGTCATTTCCGATATCGGCGGTAGGAATCAGAGTGCGCGCGGTAGTGCCAGGAGCGACGAGTGTTTCCGACACCGAAGTCATCAGCGGGCCGTAGGAGATGTCTTCGCGCTGTCTGGGATACTCCGGCGAAAATTCCGAGGCCACTGTAAGGTCGGGCCGCACTAGCGCTAGGTATTCGCCGTTATTCGAAAGATTAAAACTGGTGTGCAAGTTACCCGCCGGGTCAACGTAGTCGCCGCCAACATGGCCTGAGGCGAATACGACCAGATAGCGACCTGCGTCCAGGTCGACGTCTGGAAACGGCCATTTCGTCCTGTCGTCGGCATCGTCGGTCAGATACCAGCCAGTCAATTCCAGTTGCTCGTCACCTGCGTTGTAGAGTTCGATCCAATCGGAAGGGATGTCGTCACCGTCCAAGAGTGAGTCATCATTGTTGGCGACGAACTCCGTGATGATCGGATTGGCGGCGAGCAGATGACGATGCTCGAGAGCTTCGAGTTGAAGTCGCCAGCGTGTCCGCCTTGTGATGATCGAGTTTCGGCCCATAAGTTTTCTTATCACCTGCAGTTAAGTTGGACATCGCCACCGTGTGTCATGCTAAATGAGCGACAGCGAGCGCCTGGTCAACGAATGCGGTGTCGATGTCTACGTATAATGCAGACGGCAGCAAACACCAAAAGGAACGCCGTCTGGGGTTCAGGAACGTTGTGTGTTGCTGCTGCCAGCGGAATGGAACTTTGCCAGTTGAGGGCGAGCTTGTTCAGATCGGCAGCATCCACTGTGCCGTTACCAGTGAAGTCACCGCCAGACCAAGTTGCACCGTTCTGTTGCCAATTGAGTGCCAGCGCGTTTAAGTCGGAGGCATCAACGACTCCACTCACATCGGCGTCCCCGCTCGAATAGGGCTCGCTAAAACCGTTTTCAAATGCTGCTGTCGCTAACCATTGATCGACGTCGCTGTTATCGATGACGTCGTTCATGTCTAAGTCGAAGATTGGATCAGCGGGAGGGACTGACACGCCTATGGAAAGGTCGCCGACTCCAGACATCAGGTCGATGTCCGAAACATCACAAAGTTCGTCGCCGTTGAAGTCGCATGATCCACTCCGTTCGGGCACTACAGTAGCACCTGCGGCCAAGTCGCCGATTTCCGCGGCCGACAGTGCTCGTGTCCAAATCCGCGTGTTGTCCAATTGGCCATCGAATCGCGTACTGCCGGTGCGGCTGTCGCGTCCCAAAAACATATCAGCGACTTGCATCGAGTAGGCACCTGCCGCATCGGGAATGGAGTCGACCAATTGCCCGTCCAGATAAACTGATACGGTGTCGTCTTCACGCTGGCCGACCATGTGGTGCCACTGACCATCTCGAGTGTTGATTCCCGCGATAGCGTCACGATTCAAATCCGTAACCTCCGGCCCGTCTACGTAAATACGCACACGGTTGTCGGTATGCAGTTCCAAGTTGACGTTGTCGCTGCCGCTTTCAAAGCCCCCAAACAGGACGCCCCGTCCCTCGTCCGTGGTCTTAAACCAGGATTCAAGCGCGAAGTCACCTTGAGTAATGTCCGCCAGTTCGGGCGTCACCGGAATTCTGCCATCCTCAACCGAAGTGTCCTGTTCATCGACGGCAAACGAGTAAGTCGAGTGCCCGCTGATCGCGGCTGGTACATCGGCCACGTAGCGTGGTGTGCTGAGCACCGTGGCGGCGCTGCCTTCACCATGGAAGAAACCGACGCCGGCGGTTTCATCCACCTGGTCGCCGGCGGACTGCCCGTCGAACACGGAACCGCCTTCAATCGTTTCGAATAAGTACTCCACGACCAATCCAGACCTATCGGCAGAGTTGTAAATACGCACATCGTCCAGACTACCCTGGAACCGAGGGGTGCCACTGGGACGTCCATCCATTCCCAGAAAGAATTCCGGCTTGTTGATCGTGTAGCTGCCTGCCACATCGGGAATATCGCCAACAAGAACGAAATCGTAATACAGTTCCACCGTGTTCTCGAAGCGGACGCCGGCCAAGTGGTGCCATTGGCCGTCGCGGGAATCGGTCGGCAGTGTTAAATTGAGATCCGTAGTGTCGGTTGGCCCTTGCACATAGATGCGACCTCGATTGTTGGTGTGAAGCTCGAGATTGAGCGACGTGCGCGGGCCTACGTACGAACTGACCAGATTGGATCGTCCCGTGTCCGTTGTTTTGAACCATGTTTCCACTCGGAAATCTTCATCCGTAATCGATGACAACCCATCTCCATCGGTCATCGGAATCCTCACAAAATTGCCAGCGCTTTCCGGCGAAGGAAAGTTCAATGAAAAACTCGACCCGATTCCAGTAGGTACGTCCGCGTCGTAGCTAAGCCCAATCATGCCCGCACCCGATCCAATGGCGTGAATGCTGGGAAGCAGGCCCGTGTCATCGATCTGGCCCGTGGCAGAGGCGCCGTCCGTCACGCCGACTCCAACGGACGTCTCATAGCGATACTCGATGAGCAAACCCGCATTGGACACCTGAGCGCCAACCTGCGACTTGCTCGCTATCGCACAAAGTAGCAAAACGATTCCTCCCACCCACGTCCGACGGAAAAAGTTAGATTTCATGTCGTCCCCTTTCGAACTGGCACCGTCAACATCACGAGCCCATTTTCCCTACGTCACTTGAATCCAAGTACTTGGAATGCCGCGGTTAGCGGCCGGCCGACAACAGGCCAGCTCTTGCCATCCAAGCAACATCGCAACGAAAAAAGCACTTCGAAGATCTCTCTCCTCTCGCACTTCAAGTCCGTGACGAGAGAGATCCTCAAAGTGCTCTAGATCGGCTTCTCGCTTTTCAAAAACCATTACTATCGCGAATTTCACGATCCTCGCTGAACACAAATGGTACAACAATTGTGATTTGTAGTCAAAAACCATTTTGGAATTTGTTGACCGAGAATCATCAGCGTTTTCACCTCACAGAATCGGAGTGCGGCCTGGCGAACTCGGATTCACGCTCCGCGCAACTGTTCTTCGTTGAGTGTAATGTCCCACATCTTACGCCCGTTCATCTGAACCCATTGCGCATGCAGTGTTGCGGGCTGCTGCGTTGCATCAACCTCAATGCGCAGCCAAACATGTGGAACTGCTGCACCCTCGATCAGATCAGGGTGTGCCACGTTGAGTGAAGGAATCGTACTGTCATGGATCGGTGAGACAATCATCTGATGGAGCGGGTAGCCGACCTGTTGCTCGGTCTTGTAACGCAGCAAGCGTGAACAGTGGATATCACCGCCAATCAACATGACGCCCGAGATGCGCGATTCACCAAGAAAGTCAAATAGGGCGGTTCGCTCGTGTGTGTACGTTCCCCAGTCGTCCGACTCCGAATTCTCCTTGTCGTCCCAAATCATCCCGCAGGCAATCAGCTTGAATGGCGCGGTGGATTCACGCAGAGACTTAAGCAACCACTGCCATTGCCGATGGCCAAGCAGCGTAGGCTTGTTGGGATCGACCGGCGAAGGTTCGGTACGGGCAAACCACCGCGTGTCAAGCAAGAAAACCTCGACAGGCCCATACCGAAACTTTGTATAGATTCCCTGATCTCGCTCGCCATACGATTCGTTCGCTCGATACTCGATGAATGCTTGTCGACTCTGTTCCTTGCCCTTCAGGCGGCCATCTGAGTCGTTGGCCCCAAAGTCGTGATCGTCCCACGTTCCCCACACCGGCATGTGCCGGACAACGGCCGCCAACTGCGGAATCGATAGGAACTCGCGATGCTTTTGTCGCGCCGTTTCGAGGTTTGTGGAGTCGATATAGGGCGTGTCCCCCAGAAGCACGAGGCCCTGGGCTTCCCGCTCTTCGATCTGAGTCCATAAGGGGAGAGGCTTGTTGTGAGCACATGAGCCAAAAGCCAGACACACTCGCGTTGGACGCCCATCCTCAGGTGCTGTATCGAAATAGTATTCCTTTCCAACAACGAGTGCTTTCGATTCCGAATGAATAATGTACTCATAGCGCGTTGCTGGTTTCAGCCCTTCGAGCAGCCAGGTGATGCTACGATCGTTCTCGTCTGTCGAATCGCCAACGGCTCGAACCTCAGACTCAGCATCGATTGCACGCGACAGCAAGGAAAACCTCCCGGTTTCCGCCGGCCGGTACCAAAGAATCGCGGATGTGGACGACACATGCCCCACCATCGGTCCCACCGGAGTTTCGGTTACCGTGCGCGACGCGCCGGCGGATGCACCCACCACGCCGGCAGCGACTGACGCATTGAACGTCCGTCGGCTAACTAGTTTCATCATCAAGCTACCTGAAGTTTTTCCTCGGTTTTATCAGGGACACGAACGCGACCACGTCGCGTTCGTGGTAAAGCTGCTCAGCGGTAAGGCGAGCGGCAGATGAGAATTTACCTCCATCACGAGACACCCTCCCGCTTGCGG
>CBDUAB010000260.1:0-5729 GCA_965365045.1 uncultured Planctomycetales bacterium | reverse complement strand
CTAATTCCACGGTGTCTTCCGGCTCAAGCACGCCTGCCGCCGATGACGGTCATGGTGATCACGATCACGGCGACCACGCCGATCATGATGATAGTGGGCAGACCGACATGGAGAAGATGAAGGCGGAGCTGGCCAAGCTTTCGCCGGAAGACGCCGCATCCGCGGAGAGGCAGCATGTCTGTCCCGTCTCGGGGGACATGCTCGGTACGATGGGTGCGCCAGAAAAGGTAGATGTCAATGGCCAACAGGTATGGATCTGCTGCGGCGGCTGCAAAGACGAGCTGCTTGAGAATTCTAGCGAGTATCTCGCCAAGTTGAAGAAAGAGTAAGTCCGCAATGTGAGCGACCTTGTCGATTTCGCCAAACACGTGAAGAACAATTGGCCGGCACGAAGTGTGAACCGCACTGGGGAGTGCGTCTTTAAACGTGCAAGCCTTGGGCTGTTTGCATTAGATATAATTGGCTTCAGTGGCTGCGCTAGGATGATCGGCTAATTGTGAATCTGTGGAGGCGAAGAAAACCATGCGCAAGAGACAGATTGGATCGTGGCGACGTGGAGTGAAATTAAAACTTGAGAAGCTGGAGGATAAGACGTAGGTGGCCTGCTGCCACAAGAGAGAGCCCATCAGATTGACTGTTACACAACACCCGCGCTCCGACGCCTGATAGAGGCTGTACCCCGCGAACCCAAGACACACCATCAGCGCGCCCCAGAGCCCGAACCGCAAGATCGTGTCGCCCAATTCATGGATGTCCTTGCCACCCGCGACGTTCAGGACTTCAACGAGTCTCGTGTGGGGCTCCTCAATCGTAAGCGTAAATCCCAGGAAAAACACCGCAAACAAATTCGTGACGGCGTCGAATATCCGCGCGCCCGGCGTCCAGTACGAGCGGAACAGTTGATACACGCTCAACACCAGCCACAGCACCGCGTGCACCTTCACCCAGAGAATCACGCTCACCATTGGGTTCTCCGCCTGGCCCGTGAAAGCCGCCCACGAGTGGTCCCGGTTGATCGCCATCAACACCCATATCCAGATCAGCGTGCACACAATCCCCACAACCGTCGACCCGATATCGATGCGCGACGCGGCCCCGTCGAACGGCGGCAACTTCTTTGGGTCCCACGTAGCGAAGAAATCGACCTTGCGCAGGTAGTCATCCATCAGATAGAAGCTCAACGTGATAATCGCGAAATACCACAGACCGATCGTCTCAAGTCCAATATTCACATCTTCCACCCACCCGGTCGCTTCCACCACGATGCTGGCGATGTACACCGTTCCCAGAATGAGGAGCAAATACTTGATCACCGTCTTGTAGATTGGAAACAACTGTTCGCTGATCAGCACCTGCTGCTCCTGATACGACGACGCCACTTTCAATGGATGACCGAACTCCTTTAAAATGCGAAGTTCGTCCGCCGCCTCCAACGTCCCGCCCGACGCTTCCTTCGCGTCGTCCATCTTCTCTTCCAGCACCGACCGCAGCTCATCGACGTGGTCTGGGTGAACGGTTACGGCTGGCCCATGTACCGGGGTGGTCCCATGTACTTTGCCGACTCAATTGGTTTGCCCAAGGTGCTGGCAACGCTGAAACAACTTCAACAGCAAGATGGCGACGATTTTTGGCAGCCGGCGCCGTTGATTGAGAAGCTCGCCGCAGAAGGCAAGGGGTTTAAGGACCTAAACTAAACGGTTTTGCATGATGGGGCTTTCGCCGAATCGAACCTCGCAGTGCGAGGCTTTCCGACTACCTGAATATACCGTCTAAACGAAGGTCCGACGCAGAAAGTCGTTCAGGAAGCGGCCGTGGGGATCAAGTTGTCGCCGAATTTCGTGAAACTCTTCCCACTTCGGATAGAGCCGGCTCAGTTCAGCCGCCGTGTGCGTATGCATCTTGCCCCAGTGCGGGCGGCCTAGATGGTTGCGAAAGATCGATTCGACATCGGCAAAGAAAGCTTTGTGTGGCAGCGTATTGGCTTGATGGGCCGAGATCGCGACTGTTTCCCGACCTTGCGCTGGGCTGATCAGAATGTCATCCGCTGCCAACGTTCGATATTCGAGCGGCCAAAGAACGTCCATGTGCTTGTTAAGCATGAGTTCCCGAAGTTCCTTCAAGCAGTCCAGCCCGTTTTCCTCGGGCAACGCAAACTCAATCTCGTTGAATTTGTTGTTACGAACCGAGGGAAATATCTGGTGACTGTGACCGATGCGCTCCCCTTCGCGACCGGGAAGATCGCTAGCGGCTTCCGCCGTCGGATTGAGCGACTTCATCGAGCACACGTCGCGTCGCGGAAGCCAGAAGAACTCAAAGTGGCGGTTGCCAGCGATCAAGTCGTCCAAGTTCGCGATGCACTCGGCAAATGGAAATTCCCACTTCTTCTCATGCAGCCGATAAGCAGGCAGACAACCCAAAGTGACTTGGGTGATGATGCCCAAAGAGCCAAGCGATACTTGTGCCGCTTTGAAGACATCCGGCCGCGATTCTGCCGAACAAGTCAGCGTTTCACCGCTGGCAGTGATTAAGCGCAATCCGACAACCTGCGTCGAGATACTACCGATTCCTTTCCCCGTGCCGTGCGTACCGGTACTGATCGCGCCGGCGATTCCTTGGCGATCGATGTCCCCCATATTCTCCATCGCCAGACCGGCTTTGAGCAACGGCTCGCCCATCTGATAGATCTTGGTTCCGGCCAGGAACGTGGCTGTTTTATTTTCTTGATCGGTGGAAACGATCCCCTTCAAGCCGTCCAGCGAGAGCAACGTGCCATTCGAGGCACAGATCGGGACAAAGGAGTGCCCGCTGGCTGCGACGCGGACTGCCTGTCGGGTGCGGTGTGCCTCAGCCACGAGTTCGACCACTTGTTCCTCCGTTGTGGGCGACGCAATCGTTCGCGGCGTGCAGCTGACCGAGCCCGACCAGTTGTTCCATTGCTTGGAAGCTGGTGCTTTATTGTCTTGAGCCCGTCCGGTCACACCGCGCGATATGCCCAACGCCGTTGCGATACAAGCCAGAAAAGTTCGTCGGGAAAATTTCCGTCGATTCATGAGATGTCTTTGTTGCGGACCACGTCTTACTGTGATCGCCCTCGGGCCGCGATGGGCCACAGTTCATCGACTCGACCGTTTCGGACGATGTGATAGTGATCGTAAAGGTTCACGGTCGGATCACAGTGCGAAACGATCATCGGTAGCTTGTCGCCCAACTTCACAGGGCGCGATGGTTCTTTTAGTTGCACGATGCCGTGCTCATCGCCGCCCCAATGATAGACCAAACCGCTGACGTCACGGAACTCGGGCACGACGCTGTCAGATGCGAACGCCTTATAACCCCCGTCGACCGTAATCCGGTCCGGCACTGGCTGGCTGATTGCTGTCACCAACACGAACAATGAAGGTTCGAAGTAATCGAAGACGTCACTGTCCGCATCACCGATTTCGCGATACTGCACATCCATGAATAAATACGATCCGACTTGCAAATCCGTGACGGGCTCGATGTCGCTGTCGATATCAAATGTGCCCGTGCCGCCGCCGGTGAGTACGTTCACCTCGATACCTGCTCTCTCGATCATCTCTTTGGTGTCAATCGCCTCGGCAAACGTAGCAACGGATCGGCTCTTTCGTTGGGCATGGCCGGTGACGTGCATGAGGTGCCCCGCGTAGGCTTGCAATCCGTCGAATTGCAGCGCGTCGCATTTGCCGATCTGTTGAGCCAATACGAGCGCCGGCTTTCCCATTGCGATGCCGGTTCGTTTGGTTCCTGTGTCCAGGTCGAGGATGACACGCAGCACGATTCCCGCCGCCTTCGCCACTTTGTTGAAGTTGTCGATTGTTTTGGCATTGTCAACAACCATCTGGATACCGGAACTTTTTTTCGCCAAAGCGATAACTCGCGATATCTTCTCGGATGTTACGACTGGGGACGTGATCAACACGTTATCAACGCCGCCCGCGACCATGACTTCCGCTTCGCTGACCTTGGCTGCGCAAACGCCAACCGCGCCCAGGTCGATTTGCATCTTGGCAATGATCGGGCACTTGTGCGTTTTCGTGTGCGGCCGAAGGCCAACATTCTTGCCGCGAGCATGATCCGCCATCTTGCGAAGGTTGCCGACCAGGCGATCGAAATCAATCAGCAACGCCGGCGTACTCAACTCGTCAATAGCCAAGGGCCTGGTAACTGGTATCGCGTCGGCCACCTCTTTCCTCGTTTCCGTCTTCGCCATCACCGCCATCGCCGCCGCACTTGCCGCACCGGCACTCCAAAACGTTCGTCGTGAGAAAACTGAACTCATTGTGATTCCTCTTTATCCCCGAGCCAATACTTCCGAGATGACCTGGTGCTCCGAGAAAAGCCACCGCGAACGACCTCAACATAAACGCCAACGACGACCAGAACAACAATTTCCCGTGATTTCGCCTTTGACTAGCGAAAAACTGGAAGGTAAAGATGCGTTTTACGGTAAGTTTATGTAATGGAAAAAGTTGTCTGCTCCACTGAAACCATTGGAAATGCATCTGGTTAGCGAGGCCATGAGAATGATTCGTCGACATTGTTTCAAACGAGCGTTGACTGTAGTGACCTTGCTGGCAATTTCGTCCCTTCAGGTTTCGACAGCGGACGTTATCGAGCCACACATACTTGCGGCAAGCGTCGAAATCCGACGCACGGCATATGGCATACCGCACATCAAAGGTGCGACCATGGAGGCCGCTGCTTTTGGGTTTGGTTATTGCCAGGCCGAGGATCATTTGCTGAACATCATGCGCAGCATCTTGCGTGCGCGCGGGCAATTGTCCCGGCACTTCGAGGGTGAAGAAAATGTGGAATCCGACTTTTGGAACTGCCAATTTCAGGTTCGTCAGCGGGCCATTGCAACTTATCACAAGCTCGATCCGGACTTCCGCAGTATGCTCGATGGGTTTGCGTCTGGGCTTAACTACTACGTCAGGTTACATCGAGATGAAGTGCCCGATTGGGTTCCGACGGTCAATGGCCACGATATTGCGGCCCATGGCCTGACTGGCGTGATGCGTTTCGCTTTCAATCGAGGTGGAATCATCCGAGACTTCTTGGGTAGGCAGCGCGGCGAATCGGTCAGCGTTGATGAGTCAGAGAACACAGACTTGCTCGGTTCCAACATGTGGGCCTTGGCACCTAGCCGTACCAAGTCGGGCCACGCAATCCTCATGGGGAATCCGCATCAACCGTGGTCGCAGGTCGCTACATACTACGAAGCCCATTTGACCGTGCCAGGCGAGCTTGACTTTTACGGCTCTACCTTCGTCGGGCGTCCCGTGCTTACGACAGGTTGGAACAACAATCTGGGTTGGTCGCACACGGTCAATTACCCTGACCTTGAGGAGATCTACGAACTCGATCTCGACCCCAACCAACCGGACCACTATCTTTTTGACGGTGGTTCGGTGCCGCTAACGAGTGAGTTGGCCAGAGTCGAGGTCAAAACCGACAACGGACTTGAAAGTCAATCGCGAACCTTTTTATACAGCCCGCTCGGTCCGGTCATCCACCGTTCCCCGGACAAAGTCTTCGTGCTCAAGTCGGCAGTCTACGAGGAGTTCCGGTTTTACCAGCAGTGGTTGCGTCTGGCGCAAGCGAAGAACTTCAAGGAGTTTCGCGCCGCATTGGATATTCAGGCGATTCCGATGTTTAACATCTGCTACGCCGATCGGGAGGGGAACATTTACTATCTCTGGAACGGC
>CBDUAB010000259.1:0-5740 GCA_965365045.1 uncultured Planctomycetales bacterium | reverse complement strand
AGAGCAAATCCGATAACCGTCAGCAGCCAGGCCGAGGGCTCCGGTACCGTCGCATCTGCGGATGTGGCAACCGGGATAGACTTTCGCCAGTTGATTCCAATCGCGTTCAAGTCGGCTGAGTTCACCCTGCCGTCCGCCGTGATGTCCCCACTGGACCAATTCGCAACATCCTGTTGCCATTTGAGCGCAAGATTGTTTAGATCGACTGAGTCAACCGAGCCGTCCAAATTGGTATCACCTGGCAAGTAAGCTTCGTTGAATCCATTGTGAATGGCCGCATTGGATAGCCACTGTCTAAGGTCCGTCTCGTCGACCACACCCTCACCACTCAAATCGAACGATTCTTGATTGGTCCCCGCAACGATCTCAACGATCAGCATGTCGATGTCCGTCACGTCAACCGTTCCGTCTGCATTGAAGTCGAACGGTATAGGGTCTGTAACATAGGCAACGTAAAACATGAATTGCATTTCATCAGAACTCAACAGCCCGAACGTAATGGTCTCATCCGTCCAATTGTCATAAGTCGTTTCAAGCCTTACTTGATCTCCCTCCCGAAACGTGAGCGGTGGATCAAGCTCCAACAGCGGGGGATGTTCCCAGTCATTCGCCCAATACAGCAGATCTCCGTCGTGATCGCCTCCGACGCCCTCAATGCGGAATTCGAGCATATGTTCGTGGGCGTGTGACGCCAATTGAATAATGTGGGTTGTCTCGGTGAACGTAAACGTTTTGCTGAGTGTCGTGATCTGATTCGGAGGAAGAACGATATCAAAGTTGCCGAAATTCTTGTAGTCGGCGACATGTTCGATTGCATCCGAATCGACGGTGTGCAGGTTGACATACACTTCCCCCATTTGCGTCGTACCTGTACGGTTCACGTAATGTGAGTTTAGATCGAAGCCGGAGCCGGCCGGCCAACGGAGCGCCACCCCCGGCGGCAGATGATAATCCACGTTTGGTGTTTGCGCGCCGACAAAAAGGTAGAACGGAAAAAGCACAGCACGCTCTAATTCAACCGCAGGATCGGGCACGCCCTGCTGATCGCGAAGATCACGATAGACCTCGGGCTCCGGCGTCGGTCTGCCTTCGGGATAGTTAAAGAGAATAAAGTGGTGGCTGCCAGGACGGTAAGAGATTTCGAAGCGATCGATTAAACGATCCTCTGTCGTGGGATACGGTTGAAAATACAGGAATTCTCGATCGTGAGTTTCCGAGGGCCAGACTTCGTACGGTCCCAAATGAAACTGGACGCCATGTTCTGGCGGATCTAAAGGAACGAATTCTGCGGGTTCATAGCGCGTTGTGTCGTTCAACAGAGCTTCGTCGCATGGGGTGCCAGTCTGCGGCGCACCCTCCATGATCCAGCATTTGACAAACTCCAACTCGCCGTTTGTCAGAGGCAGCCCTCCCAGCGGCATTATGGCCCCATAGTTCGGATGGTCGTCATAAAAATGATCTTGTTCCGGGGCGTTAATCTTCTCCCACAAAAAACTCTGGTGCAGGCCCGCATGACCTCCTGCCGAGCTTACTCGTTTTAAGCCGTCCGCTCTGGCCGCCGTGTTTCTTGGCAGTTCGTCAACTAGTTGGCCATACGCCACTTCTTCGGTCAACACGAGATCCGATTGGACGGCAAACGATGTCCCGGCCGCGTGACAGCTAGTGCAGTTCTGATTCAGAATGCTATGTTGAACGACGCCCCAACTGGTAGATTGTCCTGGCGCAAGCGATGCCGGAATCACACCGAGAGACAACACCAGAACGAGAATCGAGTATTTCATCATCGCTGTTCCGACTCAATCGCTATTCTCGATGTTGTCGAAGAACAACGTGTTTGAATTTGAAAATCCGGCCCGGAACCTCACGGCCTCGACGGGACAGATAGCCACTGGGGAGCCGAATACAGATTCCAATGAAACCGACTCCTCGATAAAACGAATGTCAACGCGACATCTCCACTTTATCGTCAAATCCGAGAATTTCAACAAAAACATTCCGTTGGCCGTGGTAAGTCGCTTACCTTGCCTTCATCAGCGGACGTATTTCTTCAATTTAAATTTCAGCGAAAGCCCGCAGGTTCAGAATTTTTCTTGCGCGCTTTTGCCTAACAAGTTCAACTTCCTTAGCGCTGGCCGGAATGGCCGTCGGTGTCAAGAAAAAAGTCGGTGGTAACTCTTTCGTCTTGCCCTTTCGCCGCGTTGTATGACTAGTGTCTGACCAACTAGTCGGACTTGGCAGAATTGACTCAAGCTGCACTTGGTCCGGGGTTCGAGTTCATGTGCCCAGTGTTCACGGTCTCACTCGGAAGCGCTGCGTAGGCTATTCGCAAGCTATCTGCCCGACTCCAAGTTCATTTGTATTCCGTTTGGGACAGGTCGAGATGAAATATCGTGCCACCGTAGGTTACCATCAGCAATTCACCCCGACCATCAACTCCGAACGACGCAATCCCGCCTGGCGCCGTTCCTAGCTCGCGGACATCGAGCAGTTGCCCGTCACGCTGTCGAAGCCCCCACACGCGCCGAGTATTATAATCGCCGAAAATGTAGACACCGTAAAACGACGAATCGGGGGTTCCCCGATAGACGTGCCCCCCGGTCACGGAAAACCCCAAGCTGTGTTCGTACGCGAAGAGCGGCTCGGTATACGTCTCGCCGTCCTGACGATACTGATCTGAAAATGGAGCGAATGCCTCGCGGACATTCCAGCCGTGATTCTCACCACGTTTGACCAGACACACCTCTTCGAATTTGTCCTGACCGACATCACCAAGCCACAGGTCACCCGTCACACTGTCAAAACTGAAGCGCCATGGCTCCCGAAAACCAATAGCCCACGTTTCCGGCCGAATCAAAGGGTCGGCCCGATGGGTGGCGAGAAACGGATTGCCTGGAGGAATCGTGTAGGGTCGGCCGTCATCCCTGCGATCAACGTCAATTCGCACCATCGATCCGAGCAATTCTCGAGGATTCTGCGAGTATCCTACCGGATCTTTCTGAGGTCCACCGTCACCAAATGCTGCATACAGCATACCGTCGTTACCAAAGGCGATGCAGCCGCCGTTGTGATTGAACGCCGGCTGTTCAACTTCAAGCAGACGGATTGATGGGCGGCCGCTGTCGCTCAGACGGTCGGCGGACGCTTGACGCTCCACGATGGTTGTCTTGACCTTTCCGTTTTCTCGGACCTCGTGCTCCAGAAAATACCGCCCGTTTCTTTCGTAGCCCGGGTGGAAAGCGATGCACATCACTCCCTGGTTTCCGCTGATGTAAGTTTCTGAGCTGAGATCGACAAACAACTCCTTTCGCGGATGCTGACGGTCGCGCACGTACCGCCATACCTTGGCCTGCTGATGTTCAACGACCACCAGTTGATCCGGCACGCCTGGAATGGCACCGCACCAGACAGGGTTCTCGAATACAATGTTCTTCGGATGAATTGCCGTGAATTGAATCGGTTTGCGGAGCCGAGGGATCGCAACGGCACGGCCGCCGGCGCCAAGTCCCGTCTTCACACCAAACCGCAGTGACTCGAGATAAGCGATCAAGTCGGAGAACTGCTCCTTGGAAATCGATGTGACAATGTTATCCGGCATCAGAGATTTGTCCGAGTATTGAATCTGTTCAATGTCCTCGGCCTTCAGATTGATTTGCTTGCCCTCGGTATCAAGCAAACGGACGCCGAGTTTTGTCGACCTCTCGAGCCTTCCAGTTAGGAGGCGTCCCTGCCGCGTTACGATCAATGCCTGCTCATAGCCGGGCTTGATGGATTCACTGGGATCCAGAATCTGCCGTATGAGTTCGGGCCGCGTGTATTTCTCTCCAATCCCATCCAGATTAGGCCCACTTTTTTCCATGCCTGTGATCCGATGACAAACTGTGCACGATAGATTCTCATTCTGTTCGAGCAGTATTCTTCCTGCGGCAGCATCTCCCTTGTGGGTGCGAGCAAAGTCTTGGTAAGCATCTAATTCACATCGGCCCGACGGTTCCTGAGCAAGGACGACGGTACCCGCGATTGTGAAGAAAACAATAATCGATTGCGTTGTCAGAATTGCTGCATGTTTCGAGTCGCTCGTCATAATTGAGGTTCACTGGGTTGAAACCACACTCGTACGGCAATCGTCTACGGTTTCATCCTCACCGTCAACGGGCGTCGCCAAGGCGCAAGATGCCACGACGATACATGTCAACAAACGCATCTGTTTCCTCCTCGCGCAGCGGAGTAGAGGCACTTCAGTGCTCGCATTGAGATTGAGAAACGCTGAAGGAAAAGGCAACATGACTTCGCCGATTGTCCACATTTAGGACAGAATTGCATCAATCACGTTGCCGTCATTAATCGTAGCGCGTTCGTCGCGCCCATTGTGGAAATAGGTCAGCCCGAGATGGTCCAGACCGAGACAGTGTAATATGGTGGCGTGAATGTCATGTACGTGGGCTTGGTTTTCCGTTACGTACAGTCCAATCTCGTCCGTCGAACCATAGGTTATTCCGCCCCGGATGCCGCCGCCCGCCATCCACATGGTGAACCCGTAGGGATTATGATCCCGGCCATCGCCGCTTTCGCTCATCGGCGTTCGACCAAATTCTCCACCCCATACGACTAGCGTGTCTTGGAGCATACCTCGTCGCTTGAGGTCTTTAAGCAGGCCGGCGATAGGCCGGTCGGACTCGAGACAGTGACGCGAATGGTTGCTTTCGAGTTTCGAGTGTGCATCCCATTTGCTGCCGGAACCCATGTACAACTGCACAAAACGTACTCCGCGTTCGACGAGCCGACGTGCGAGAAGACAGTTGCGGCCGTTGCGCATTGTTTCCTTGCTGTCGATCCCGTACAGATGCTTCGTTTCTGCAGATTCGTCGCGCAAGTCCACGGCTTCGGGGGCCGCTGACTGCATCCGAAATGCTAGTTCGTACGCCGCGATCCGGGCCTCGAGCTGGTCGTCCTCAGTGCGCTGCCGGCTGTGACGCTTGTTAAGTTCCTGAATGAAGTCGAGCTGTTGGCGCTGGCGACGAACGCCAACTTGTTGCTTGGGCTGCAGATGAAGAATTGGCGTCTCGCCGCCGCGAAACTTTGTTCCTTGATACGTGGCCGGCATAAAACCAGTGCCCCAATTGCGGTTTCCACCTGGCGGCTCGTCTGGATAGTCTAACAACACGACATACTCCGGGAGTTCCTGACTCAGAGCACTCAGACCGTAGACAGACCATGACCCCAGGCTGGGACGACCCCCAAGGATGCTGCCCGTGTTCATTTGGCAAACACTTCCGACGTGATTCAATCCGTCGGCCTTGCAGCTGCGGATGATCGCGATATCGTCGACGCAGGTAGCGATTTCAGGGTACCAATCACTGACCCAAATACCGGACTCGCCGTGCTTGGCGAACTTGCGATTGCAGGCAAGCAAAGGCGTACTGGATGTGCGCCCCATGGCGGTCACGGGGCGCTTAAAGCTGCCCGGCAAAGGCTTTCCCGCGATTTTATTGAGTGTCGGCTTGGGATCAAATAGATCAATGTGACTTGGGCCTCCGTCCAGAAAGCACCAAATGACCGACGTGGCCGTGGGACGGAAAACGGGAAGCGGCGCTTGTCCTGCCTGAAGTCGTTCCTTGGCATGAGATTCTTCGGACAGTAACGCAGCCAAGGCAAGTGCGCCGAAACCGCTTCCGCCTCGGCGCAGAAAATCACGTCGCGACCCGGCTAATTCGATGTGTGGGCTGTAACTAGTCAATGTACA
>CBDUAB010000258.1:0-5761 GCA_965365045.1 uncultured Planctomycetales bacterium | reverse complement strand
AGCGCGGCGAGGAAAGCGACGACCAACGCCACGGCGTTCGCGCCGCTCGTTCCGGCCTTCTACACGTTAAGTACTTTTTGCAGGTATTGTCCGGTGGAGCTGCCATCGGCCTGTGCGACGTTTTCGGGTGTCCCTTCCGCGATCAAATAACCGCCCAATTCACCGCCATCGGGTCCGAGATCGATAACCCAGTCAGCGCATTTGATAACATCGAGATTGTGCTCGATGACCAATACGGTGTTCCCATTGTCGACCAATTGCTGCAACACATCGAGTAAGCGTCGGATGTCGTCAAAGTGCAAGCCGGTTGTCGGTTCATCCAACAAGTAAAGCGTTTGCCCGGTGTCGACGCGTGACAATTCGGTCGCCAATTTGATTCGTTGCGATTCTCCGCCCGACACAGTGTTTGAAGGCTGCCCGAGTGGCAAATATCCCAGGCCGACACGGTGGAGGCTTTCCAGCGTGCGGCGGATGGTGGCAAAATTCTCAAAAAACTCGACGGCCTCGCTAACGCTCATCGCTAACACGTCGGCTATCGAGCGGTCACGATAATGCACTTGCAAAGTCTGTTCGTTAAAACGCGCTCCACGGCAAACGTCGCATTCGACGAATAAGTCGGGCAAGAAACTCATCTCGATCTTTTGCAAGCCCTGCCCCTGACACGCTTCGCAACGGCCGCCTTTGGTGTTGAAGCTGAATCGACTCGCTGTAAAACCACGTTGCTTGGAACGGCGTGTGCCAGCGAAAACCTTGCGGATTTCGTCAAACACTCCCGTGTAAGTCGCTGGATTACTACGTGGAGTTCTGCCAATGAAATGTTGATCGATCGTCACGACCTTGTTGATGTGACCAACGCCGCGCAGGCCCCGGTGCGGGCCGGGTTTCGGCGCCGTTTGTCCGAGTCGGCGCAGCAGCGCTGGGCCAAGCGTCTCGTTTATCAAGGAACTTTTACCGGAGCCGCTGACACCGGTAACGCAAACGAAAACGTTGAGCGGAACACGTACATCAATATCTTTGAGATTGTGGACCGCAGCGCCGTGTAACACGAGTGACCGCGACTTGGCTATGCGACGCCGCTTTTTTGGAATCGGAATCGAGCGCGCACCAGACAGATATTGCGCGGTAAGAGATTCAGCCGATTGAATGACGGCTGCTGGAGTACCTTCACTCACAACCAAACCGCCATCCTTGCCGGCCCCCGGACCGATGTCGATCAAGCGATCCGACTCGCGCATGACCGTTTCGTCGTGTTCGACAACAACCACCGTATTGCCGCGTTGCTGTAATTCACGCAGCGCGGCAATCAACCGCGCATTGTCGCGTGAGTGCAGGCCAATCGAAGGTTCGTCGAGTACATAGCAGACACCAACAAGACCCGAACCAATACTGGTTGCCAGCCGCACACGCTGAAACTCGCCACCACTGAGCGTATCCGTGGATCGATCCATGGTCAGATAGCCAATGCCGACTTTTTGCAGGAACTCTAGCCGATGTTCGATCTCGGCGACTAGCGGTTCACCAACCGCCGCGTTGCTTTCGTCAAATCTCAGCTCTCCGAAAAACTGACGAGCTTCGTCGACCGACAAACGGGTGATCTCGTGAATCGCTTTACCTGCTATCCGTACATTCGTCGCCTCACGTCGTAAACGCGCACCGTCACAGCTTTGGCAGACAACTTTTCCGCGGAACTGTTCGAGCTGCGCCAGTCGCGTGCGCCGTGTGGTTGTGGCAAACTCCTTTTCCAGCATCATCAAGATACCGAGGAACTTCTTTTCGTCGCCATACAGTAGCTCTCGAAACACGCCATCCGAAATCTCGGACAGCGGCGTCCGGGCATTTGCCTCCAAGGCCGCCAAATGGTCCTCGACCGCGTCCTGGTGCTCGCGACGCGTTGCTGGTGTGAGAACCTTCCAGGCAGAAATCACCCCGTCTGCCAACGACAAAGCTCGATCCGGCACAACCAGTTCCGGGTCAAACTCCTCGCACACCCCTAACCCTCCGCAAACAGGACAGGCACCGTACGGACTGTTAAAGCTGAACGTCCGCGGTTCAAGCTCCTCGTAGCTCACGTCACAGTTGGGACAAGCGTAGCGGGTGCTAAAGATCTCGTCTCGCCAAGTCCCGTTTTCTTTGGATTGGTTGCCGTTGTTGTCTAGTTCGTCGTGGTAGCAAATCACCATCAGGCCGTTGCCATACTGGACCGCGAGACGTACGGAATCCGCTAACCGCGAATCGATTCCCGGTCGAATAATAATGCGATCCACGACGGCGTCGATGTGATGCAGCTTTTGCGGAACGAGATTCGGTACATCTTCAAGATCACAAACCAATCCATCCACGCGAGCACGCACCAACCCGGCCTTCCGAATTCCGTCGAACACATCCTTGTGCGCGCCCTTACGACCGCGGACAAACGGCGCCAAGATCATTGTCTTGGTGCCCTCCGGCATCCGCAGCAGACGGCTTTGGATCTGTTCGATCGTTTGCTGTCGAATGTCGGCGCCACACTGGTAACACGTCGGTTCTCCCAACCGCGCCACCAGCAAACGTAGGTAATCGTAGATTTCCGTCACCGTGGCGACGGTACTGCGCGGATTTTGGTTACCGGGACGTTGATCGATGCAAAGCGTGGGTTGAAGACCGTCGATAAAATCGACATCGGGACGGGCAATCTGGTCCAAAAACTGCCGTGCATAGGCCGACAGGCTCTCGATGTACTGCCGTTTGCCTTCCGCGTACAACGTGTCAAACGCCAATGAACTTTTGCCCGAACCACTGACACCGGTCACCACGACCAACTGGTTGCGAGGTATGTCGACATTAATGTTGTGTAAATTGTGAACGCGTGCACCACGAATGCGAATCCAATCGCCATTCTTCGTTGTCGCAGGACCGGACGATTCGGAAAGCTGCTTCATCAGATTCGAAATATCCCCTCGAGAGCCCGTCGGCGTAAGTCGAACCCATGACCGTAACACAGCAGCTATGCTTCGACAAGCTTTATCATCGACATTGTTTTCGCGCGTTTTGTCTTATCCGGCACTTCGTGTAGGATACTGTCGGACTTGCACATCCCCGTCACCAACGGGAAGTTAAACAAAGAATCTCGATACGTGAAACGCTCGGACTCGATGAGCTACAACGCGGATACATGGTCAACGCTAGATGGTATTGCGCAGCGCGAGCTGCAGATACTAGCTCCTTACGCGATGCATAGTCGCGACTCGGCCGGACGCAAATATGCTGAACCCGAACATCCGTATCGCGGACCATTCCAACGTGATCGTGATCGCATTTTACACAGTGCGGCGTTTCGCCGCTTAAGCGGCAAAATGCAAGTCTTTACGGGCGAGCGCGGCGACTACCATCGCACCCGTTTGACGCACACAATGGAAGTCGCATCCGTTGCTCGGACCATGGGTCGAGCCTTGCGATTGAACGAAGATCTTATCGAGGCGCTTGCCCTGCTGCATGACATCGGCCATCCACCGTTTGGTCACGCCGGCGAAGATGCGTTGGCGGAGTGCCTAGCCGGTGAAGGCGGATTCTCTCACAACAAATTCGCATTGTCGATTGTCGAGGAGTTGGAATCGAGGTATCCAGGTTTTCCCGGACTCAACCTAACGTATGAAGTGCTCGGCGGGCAAACTTCACGCACTCAAAAGGACTCTGACCAACCACGGTCGCTGCTCGAAGTCCAAACGGTGGACATGGCCGACAGCATCACTTACAACGCGCATGATGTCGACGATGCGCTAAAACTCGAAATCCTCAGCATTGACGATTTACATACTGTGTCGCTTGGTGAAGAATGCATTGAACGAATTCGCGTACGGCGACCCGATCTACCCAGCGGCATGATGCGGCAGACCCTCGTACATGAATTGATCGACTTCCAAGTCGGCGAAGTACTGCGCCGGTGCGGCCCCTATTTGCAGGACTGTGGCTGGAACAGCGCCCAGGACGCAATCCAGGGGAACTTCGTGTTGGGACCAAACGAAGCTTTGGCAGCGAGAAAGGTCGAGCTGGAACGATTCTTGTACCAACGTGTGTACCGGCACACGGACATCATTCGCGTCCGTGAACAAGCCCAGCAGCAGGTACGAGAATTATTCGGTTTCTTTGTCCAACGACCAAATCACCTGCCTGCGGAGTTTCAATTGCGGGCTAAACAGGTCGGCACAAGCCGTGCCGCCGCGGACTACATCGCCGGTATGACCGATCGGTTTTGCATCCAACAGTCCGCGACATTGATCGGTTAAATCGGCAAATTGGACAAAACGCCCAGCCCTGAAATCTGGGAACGGGGGATAGTTCATACGCGATTGGCAACGATAATAGAAGAAGGTGGCCAGCCTCTTTGTGCCACTGCTTTCCAAGCCGGGGCAAACTGCCATCATCGCGGCCTCGGCACATCCGTTTGACTGGGTAATTCCAAAGATGTCGCTAATTGTTCTCCGTTGTGTATTCTTGCTCGTTGCGGCGGGTGCCGCCATTTCTTTGGTCAATTCCCAAGAGTTCAACCCGGAATGGCTGGTCTGGGTCGTTTTCGCCTCCGTAATGTCGCTGGCATTGTTGGTGATCGGCGTCGACCTTACGTTCAAGCGAAAACAGATCGATACGATTTCCGCGGTCTATTTCGGCTTGCTCATTGGCCTGTTTTTGACTTATATCATTGGAATTGCGCTGACGCCGCTGTTTGATTTCCAGGAAAGTGTGGAAAGCGACTTGCGGCCCTCTGTCCTGCTGGTGCTGGGCATGGTGCTGTGCTACACGTGCATCAGTCTGCTGATTCAAACGAAAGACGATTTCCGCTTCATCATACCGTACGTCGAATTTGCCAAGGACGTCAAAGGACTCAAACCCTATATCTTGGATACCAGTGCCGTGATTGACGGCCGGATCGCTGACGTGATCGAGACGAACATGCTCGACAACCAGATGATCATGCCGCGATTCGTGCTGACAGAACTCCAGAACATCGCTGACAGCAGCGACAAAATGCGCCGGAGCCGCGGCCGCCGTGGACTGGATATCCTCAATCGTTTGCGATCCAATAAGCTCATCGACTTTCAAATCCACGATCGAGAGTTACCGGAAATGGGCAGCCAACCAGTCGACGTGAAGCTTGTGCTGTTAGCGAAACACCTCGACGGCAAACTCGTCACGGGTGACTACAACCTCAACAAAGTCGCCAAATTGCATAGTGTTCCCGTCATCAATCTCAACGATTTGGCCAACGCGCTGAAACCGGTGTTTCTGCCGGGCGAAGTCGTCAATGTCAAGATCGTCAAAGCTGGCGAAGAAGACGGCCAAGGTGTGGGCTATCTTGACGACGGCACGATGATCGTTATCGAAGGAGGCCGGCCGCATATTGGAAGCGAGGTCCGCATGACGGTGACAAGCGTCCTGCAAACAAGCGCCGGGCGCATGATCTTTGGCCGCTACCATGATGCGGCCACGCAGGCTTCGTAGTGCCGACAACATGATCCATCGATCCTCCGAGAACGCTTCGATGAATACGAACCCTTTCCCCGGCATGAATCCATTTCTCGAATCGCACTGGGGCGATGTGCACACCAGTCTTTCGAAGACGTCGACTACCTAAGAGAACCCGACCCACCGTTATCCGGCCCAGACACAAAATGGGCTGACGAAATGCTGCGGGCAAAAACGCTGCGGTGAAAGGCGGAATTACTTCGCGGTAGTAGATGGGTATGAAAGCTCGCGGTCCGGTATAACCAAGTGTTTTTGCACTTCC
>CBDUAB010000257.1:0-5767 GCA_965365045.1 uncultured Planctomycetales bacterium | reverse complement strand
GATTCTTTCCGCGGTGGCTGGGCCGATGCCAGGTAACTGCGCAAGTCCTTTGGCGTTTTGCTCTTCGATCGCTATGGCGACTTCTCGAACCGGTTGAACCATCGCCCGTAGCGCTTTTTTTGCTCCGACGCCGTCAACCGAGCAAAAGATTTCAAAGAATTCGCGTTCATTCTCATTCAAAAAGCCAACCAATCTCGGGGTCAAACGTCCGTGAGCCGGGTTTCCCTCCAGATATTGAATCGTGTGTAGGCTGACTGATTCACCTCGACGGTTCTGAAGTTGTCGTCGAGTGAATTCGGGAATCAAGACCGTGTATTCAAACGGGTCGACGGCAAGGGTAAGCTTTTCGTGGTCGACGGACACAATTTGTCCTGTAATCTTCGTTATCACGTCAGATCTGACTGTTTTGGGATAGGTAGGAGTGACAAAGGGCGATCGCTAGAGCGTCTGATACGTCCGCGGGCTCCGGCGGCTGTGCTAGTCCCAGCTCACGCTGCACCGACTTTTGTACTTGCACTTTCGGCGCGTGGCCGCTGCCGCTGAGAATGCTCTTGATCCGTGTCGATGCGTAATGATGGACGGCAATCTGAGCCTGGGCCGCTGCCAAACAGATCACGCCGCGTGCATGGCCCATGAGGATGGCCGTCCTCGGCCGCTTGTAGTGTGAATAGAGTTCTTCCATCGCGAGGACGCTGGGCTTGAAACAGGCGATGACTTCGGCGATTCCCGCGTGTATTTCCGCAACGCGCGCCGTAAGTGAGTGTTTTTGCGTGCCGCGGATGACACCCGCTTCGACAACTCGTGGGCGGGACGACGCGCCGACGTCAATGACACCATAGCCGGTGACGTTGAGGCCGGGATCCACACCTAGAATACGCGTTACGGACGGGGCAGACACTGCCTGATCGCGTGCCGATACGGTGGTGTGTTGGGCGTCCATGCGGTTCAGGGGTCGGGGTTCAGGGGTCGGGGATCAGGGTTTAGACGGGAGCGGGGAGCGGTTGGCGTTCGGGCTAATGATGAAGTTTGCCCGTGGTAAACTAACCGCAGAATACCGATCATTGGCTTGTACCTCCGTGACATCTGACCCTTGGCCCCTGATCCCTGACCCCTGTCTTCTATTCCACTCGCCAGCCTGTTTCGCCTTTGCGATCTTCGAGCGTGATGCCCGCCGCGGTCACTTGCGCCCGGATCTGGTCGGCCATCGTAAAATCTTTGTTTTCTCGCGCCTGGCTGCGGAGTTCGATGAGCAATTCCACCACGCCGTCCAATAGAGCCTCGTCATCATCCGGCGCGATGCGCCAACCTGTGGCGTCTTTGCGATCTTCAAGCGTGATTCCCAGGCGGGCCAGCTCCTGCCGCACTCGATCGGCCATTGCGAAATCCTTTTTCTCGCGTGCCTTGCTGCGAATTTCCACCATCAGTGGCATTAGTTTTTCAACCACTTCATCGCCGGCACCGCCAGCTTTGTGAGGTGGTTGCTGGAAAAGTCCCATTACATTGGAAAGTTCTTTTAATGTTGCAGAACCACGGCGGAAAGAGTCTACGTCGGCCGCCGTACGATTGTCGAGATCTTCTAGATTCTGCTCGTCGGCGAACCTGTTGTGCAATCGCACCAAATCGAACAATTCGCTGCACGCCGCTCCCGAGTTGAAATCGTCATCCATTTTGTCAAGAAATGCTGTGCGTCGCTCGGCAACTTGGGTTAGGAGTGTGTCGCTGCCTGGATCAAATTCACCCGCAACCCGCGATTTGGCGGCATCGAGTGCGTAAAAACTTTCGCCTGTAACACGTTCGAATCGCTCCATAAAGCGATAAAACGTATCCAGTGCCACGCCAGCTTCGGTCAAGCCTTCTTCGTCGAAGACAATCGTGCTGCGATAGTGCGTTCGCAGCAAGAAAAAGCGTAGGCGTTCACCGCCTTGTCGTCGGATCAGTTCAGCCAATCCGCCGGCACCCTTGGAGCGGCTGATTTTGGTGGAAACATCGTCCTGATCCGTCGCATTCTCACGCTCGCCGCGACCGCCGACTTTGCCCTTGGCCGATGAAGCTCGCATCAATCCGTTGTGCATCCAGTACTTCGCCATCGGTTTTCCGTGACAAGATTCGCTTTGCGCGATTTCGTTTTCGTGATGAGGAAAGACCAAATCGAGGCCTCCGCCGTGAATGTCGAAGGTTTCGCCGAGGATTGCGTGGCTCATGGCCGAACATTCAATGTGCCATCCCGGTCGGCCGGCGCCCCAGGGACTTTTCCACGAAGGCTCGCCCGGTTTTGCATTCTTCCACAAAGCAAAATCGCTGGGCGAACGCTTGCGCGAAGCCGCTTCACCACCTTCGCCCTGTTGGCTATCAGTTGAGCGATTCGTTAATTTGCCGTAATCGTCGTCTTTGTTGACTTCAAAGAACACATCGCCCCCGGATTCGTAAGCGTAACCGCGCTGGATGAGCCGCCCAATAAAATCGACAATGTCGGGAATGTGCTCTGTTGCCAGTGGCATTTCGTCGATTTGATCGACGCCGAATGCGGCCAAATTGTCGACATAATCCTTTGTCATCTCCTCGGCCACTTGCGACATCGGGATGCCACGGTTGTTGGCTTCATTGATGAGCTTGTCATCGATGTCCGTGATGTTCACGACCCAGGTCACGTCAAATCCGCAATACGTCAAATAACGCTTAACGCAGTCAAAGATTACGGGTCCGACCATGTGCCCGATATGAGCTTCGCGGTATACGGTCGGGCCACACAAGTACATGCCGACTTTGCCGGTTTCGACCGTTTGAAACGGTTCCTTGTTGCGGGTAAGCGTGTTGTAGACACGGATATTCATGTCGTTGAGGCTGTTTTTGGTGACTGATTCGAACGAAGTAGTCGTGGTCATGGTGTGATCGCTGTTGCCTATGTTAGAGGGAATCCAGCAGCGCGACGCATTGTGCCATAATTGCTTGCCCGTGACCCACGGGACCGACCGCTTCGCCGGTCTTGGCTTTCACGCCGACATCTTTTGGGTCAATTTGCAGGATTTCGGCGATCCGCCGCGAGATCTCTGGCTTGTAGGCCCTTAGTTTCGGTCTTTCGGCAAAGATTATGCAATCCAGATTTACGATTTTGTAACCCTCTTGGCGTACTTTTTCCATCGCGACGACCAGCATTTCCGCCGAATCGCGATCGCAATTGGCCGGATCGTCGTCGGGAAACAGCTCGCCGATATCACCAAATGCCGCGGCTCCCAAGACGGCGTCGGTGATAGCATGCAAGAGCACGTCGGCGTCGCTGTGGCCGACCATATGGTGGTCGTGGGCAATCTCGACACCGCCCAGACGCAATGGTCCGCCGGATTCGAGACGGTGTGTGTCATGTCCGATGCCGATGCGCATGAGATTGATGGCGAAAGGACAACTACTGTTAACAAAGAGCCCAACAGCGGGATTCTACTCGTGATGGCCGCTGGACTCAAACTCAACGTGGTTTGCAAAGAAACGCCAGAAGGATCAAACACGGAGGCACGGAGAACACAGAGTTTTTCTTCATAGTTTTCTCTGTGACCTCTGTACCTCTGTGTTTCCGAAACTTTGCAACATCAATCGAAAACAGCGTAGGAATCGGATATTATTGGCCATCGCTTGTGAATTGTGGCATGCGTCATCTTTAAGCATGGTGCACGAATCTTACGGCCCATCTCGCCGCCTTCCCAAGCTGAGGCACGCGGCCACGCAGAGGAGCAGGATGGCGCCGCCGATCTGAGTCGCCAGCAATTGGCCGAAATGCTGCTCATCCACAAAAAAAAGCGGGCTAACGCCAGCTCCCAACACAAAACCTAAACTGCCGCCGTACATTACGCCCATGGATCGATTCACGTGATGTAGTCCGATGAGGATTCCCAGAACTGCGGTGAACAACCCAGTAAGAACGATACTGGTGGCGATAGAAACGCCTCCCCAGCTACTGCTCAGCAGTGATGGAATCACAGTAACGAGCATTCCCATCAGCACGGCACAGATCGTAACTAACACAAAGAGAAAATACAGCGGATAAGTTTGCTTCTGTTTCATCGTCGTTCAGTCGACTTCGCTGATGTCCAGCAACTGGCCATCCGCGCGGTGTCCGAGCTGTTGGAGTATTCTCGTATCCAGACTCTCCATTAAGAACCGAATCTGGCCGTCTGCAAATGCAAAGTTGGCACCGGTAGGATGGTCACTACCAAAGCCGCCGACGAAGAGCGACTGCGGAGGTGGATTTCGTGGCGTCGTTTGCTCGTCAACCGGCGCCGCGTCCGCCACCGGTCTACCGGTATCGCCAATGTTCTGGGGGTCGCCGTTGGTCTGCTGGGCTTCCTTAATTTCGTTGTTTTCGCCGCCAGTTTCGGGCGTGGGTGACTGTTTGGCCGAGGGCGATGGGGGGTCTAATTCCACGAAATCGTCTTGAATTGCAAGCGGAGTTACCGCGCCGGGCGGATTCTTGCCGGTCATGTTAATTGGCGTACCGGTGTTGCGCAACGTGGCGGCCGTGCCGGACAACCAACCGAGATCGGGTAGCGGATGATCAATGCGTTTTTCACCAATCATCAGCGTGTAACCCAATCCGTCGGAAATGTCGTGCTGTGTCACGTTACTGTTGAGAAAGAACAGGCCGTGATTATCCGCGTCGATGGGAGCTTCCACGTCGTGATGCACGCCAGCGTAATTACTGTAACCCACGTCGACCTTCCCAACTGAACTGGACGGGCACACGTACGTAGAAATCGTCAGCGATCGCGCGCCTTTATTTACACTGTCGTAAACACTCTTGTCGCGATCGATGTGCCGGTAAACGATTTGTTGTTCGAGATAGGGCAGGAGCGTACCGAGCCAACCTTGGTCGTGGCCTTGTGGTAGGCTGACGATTGGCCCGCTTTTGTCGACAACGCCGGGGGGCAAGCTCCCATGTGCCGATTCATAGTTGTGAACAGCGGCGGACAACTGATGCAAATTCGTCGCGCACTGGGCA
Organism: uncultured Planctomycetales bacterium; assembly: GCA_965365045.1. Lineage (GTDB taxonomy): Bacteria > Planctomycetota > Planctomycetia > Pirellulales > Pirellulaceae > CBDUAB01. The sequence continues at coordinate 780 of CBDUAB010000257.1, read as the reverse complement.
CGTCGTGCCGATTCTCGCACGCTCTGGATTCCCGGGAGTAGAAGAGAAATCAGGATCGCGATGACGGCGATTACGACTAACAACTCAACGAGCGTAAATCCTTCTATGCGCATGATGCGCACGTGAATTTTCTTCGTCATGCATGCCTCCAGGCGTATTTAGTTGGATTGGTCATCCAACGATTCAGTGGAAATGGACAGATCAATTGACTTGCGGACTTGATTTGGGGCAGCCAGAGGGTACTCGGCGACCACGGCAAGATGTTGCAACTCCGTGCCGTTTCGCTCGACCGTAATCCGCACTTGTCCCACGTTACCAGCGCTATTCGATGCTGGGCGGCCGTACGTTGCGGCGCGCGAAAACGGGACGTCGATACGCCAGTTTTCGCCATCGTATGCCGGGTCGACGGCGAGTTGAGCAATGGCGCGCCGGATGCCGGCGTCGGCGAGCCAGGATGCTTGGAGTTCGACCCCTCGTTGCGTTGCCTGTCGTCGTTGTGAGCGAACCATCTGAAAAATGTTGGCGACGGCGAGCGATGATATCATTAAACATATTAATGCTGCGATGAGCACGATACCATCACGTTGTCGGGATCGTTTTGTTTGACAGCGCCACTTCGAGCAAGCTAGCGGGCCTAACACGAGATCTGCATAGCCATTTGGTTCGCCACCACTGGAGCTTGTCTCCGTGGAGCGCTGATCACAACCAGACGGCGTGCCTGCTGAATTAATCGGCCGAAGAAAACGCGTCAAAACAGATCGCACGTCGCTGAGGCCGAAA
>CBDUAB010000256.1:0-5773 GCA_965365045.1 uncultured Planctomycetales bacterium | reverse complement strand
GATGACCAGCGGCGTGCCGTCGGCGGCTGGTATGTCCCTGGAGTGGGCGATGCCGACCCCATGGATTTTTCCGTTCACCTTGCGCTCGTTAATGTCAAAAGCGCCGCGAACCGTGATATTCCGTGTCTGCAACCAGCGCAGCCATGGCTTGCCCGTCTGACCAACTCCCCAAAGATCAACACAGGAAACGTCGCGAAGTGGACCCTTGAGCAGGTGCAATTGACGGCAACGCATGAACGCTGCCAGCGTGTAGCGGGAATCGGTTCGCGTCAGCCTGTCCCGATGATCCGTCCAATCGAACAGGATTTTATCAACTTTACCGAACCGAATGCCTCGGGCGGCGGCGCGGAGCATCAGATCGTAGTCCTCAGGGAGGTCGCAGTGGCGAAAGCCCATTTCGAAATAGCTCCGGCGCGCCAGGATCGTCGGATTGACCAATGGAAATTCCACGAATCGTAGTGCGGATATCTGGCTTGCGTCGATGGTTTCTTCGTTGATCCAGCGCTCATAGCGGCGCATCGAACCGCAAGCGCGATACGATTCGTTTAAAATACGTACTTGGCATCCAACCACGTCCAGATTCTGTTCGTGAAGCAGTTGCAGTTGCATCTCGAGACGGAGCGGATAAGCGAAATCGTCCGCATCCATACGAGCAATATACGGCGAAACCGCAAGCTTCGTTCCGGTATTCGCCGCTGCGGCGACTCGCCGATGGGCGCATTGAATTAATCTCAGACGTGGATCGGCGAATTCTCTCACGACGGCAACTGTCTCATCCGTCGAACCATCATCAATAACGATCAGTTCGATGTCGCGCAGCGTTTGATTGAGAATCGACCGCACGGCTCGGGAGATCGTCCGGGCGCCATTAAATACAGGCAGAACGACAGATACTTCAGGCATGTGACCAGACGGCTGGGTGTGTCCTTTTAGACCTGCGCATTAGCGGCGTGAAGATCCGTACGACCTGATCCTGGGCTGATGTAAATTGTATCGCATGCTGGGGTGAATGCGGATTCCAGGCTGCGCTGACGCAGGGGGCGGCCGATTCGCGATGTTCGATGCTAATTCAGGGCTCATCATCCATGTGATACGGACGGCCGTCCTGATAAAATCTTAACTTTAGCTCGATTTCATGCTGGAGTTTCGCATTTCCGTTGAATTGGGCCAATTCAATGGCCCGCCCGGCGGTCGATTCTGCCTTGTCGAATTGGCCGGCTTCCGCGTAAGCGGCAGCCAACACATCCAAAACTTCGGCTATCTTATAATTAGTTGCTTCTGCCACCTTTTCGCCCCAGCGAACAGCCTCCGCACCGTCACGTAATGTTGGATCAGGATCGGTGGCCAATAACTGAGCAAGATGCAAGATGGTGCGGTTGGGGAAGCGCGTATGATTGCGGACCACAAATTCGGTGGCATCCGTGCGGAAACCTTGCGCTAGTAGCTCTCGATAAATTGGTACGAGGCTGATTCGGGCCGGCGCACCGATCCAGCGACCGGAAAAATCGAGAGCGGCGTGACGCAATTGCTCATCGCGCAATGCAAGCTTGCCTACGTCGGCTAACACACGATCGACGTCAACGGGCCCCTTGTAGATCGCCGCCAGCTGACCGTCGCTATCAATTAGAAAACTGCTAGGCAAAGGCAATATGACGTGCCGATCGAACAGCTGATCGTGCACGATCTGAAGTTTGTCCAACAGCGCGACGGAGCCGATACCAGTCGAAAAGGGGAAATCCAGCGTCGCCAGCAGACTCGCCGCCGAGTTATTTTCCGCCGCATCGGTATTTCGCAATTGGCCGACCGTCAGCGCGAGAACGTCGAGGCCGACCGAACGAAGCTCGCGTTCGCGCCGGGTGAATTCACCGAGTTCTTCAATACAGGGAGTGCACCAACTGGCCCAGAGATTCAACAGCAGTGGCTGCCCGTTCGCAGAGGAAACCCGTGCTGTCTCCCCATCAAATGTTCGGTAGTCGAGTGACGGTAAAGGAACTCGCGAGGCCAGAAATGTACGTGCCAGGTCGGTGCTTGCAGGCTCGGCTAACGGGCCTGCCTCAAGCGCCACGTGCCGCTTCGGTCCATCCCACACTTGGGCTCGGCCCGTGGCTTGCACAATATGGTGGTGGCGATCAACCACAAGCCCACGAAACTCTTCCGTCGACCCTCCGGGCCAGCGAACAATCAGCCGGTCAATTTTAGTTGCGTTACCCAGTCCGAAATGGATCCATTTGGTTGACTGAGACAAGAAGCCTTCCCCAGCTCGCAGAGTTTTGGAGAGTCTTACTTTGGGATTGCCAGCGAGCACCAGCTGCAGGCGCGCTCCGACTGCGTCACGGTTGCAAGTAACTCCCTGCAACCGCACGGAGATATAATGGTGATTTGTCGGCACGCCATTACGAAGAAATCGAACTTGTGGCCCATTGCGATTGGAAACCCAGAGGTCCAAATCACCGTCCTGATCCCAGTCGACTCGCGCGGCAGCCCGACCGTCATCCGCCAGATTGAGGCCGCTAATTGTCGAAATATCGGCAAATCGACGACTGCCGGTATTGAGGAAACAGCAATGACGTTCGCGACCGCTAAACGAGCGGCCATTACGAATCAAAGGCTGTAACTCTAGTTGACGCAAGTTAGCCATACGCGGGCTGGACACCGAAACATCAATCGGTGTGTTTCCCCGCGACACGACCTGTCGCCAAAAGAAGCTTCACAAGTCGCCTGGATCCTCGGTGGTGATGTAACCATTAGCCACAAAGACATCTTCCCAACCGCTGTTGTTGAGATCGAGGAAGATCGAACTCCATGCCCAGCGAGCGATTTCCACTGCCGCTCCAGCGCCCACATCACGAAACCTGCCGTCGCCAACGTTTTGAAAAAGTGTGTTTCCCTTGGCAAATCGACGCAGCACACGTCGCGTCGCGTCATCGATGCCCGGGCGGAAGGTTGGTTGCGGAGTAATCCGACTTCCGGCGGAGGAAAACATGTTCCCCACATAGAGGTCCATGCGCCCGTCTCGATTGTAGTCTGACCAACTAACGGACATCCCCGAACCAAAGTCCACGACTCCGGCCGCGGCGGCGACATCCACAAACGTGTCACCGTCGTTGCGGTAGAGACAGTTTCGGCCGTAATCATTGGCCACGTAAAGATCGACGTCGCCGTCGTTGTCGTAGTCTTCCCAAGCGGCTGCCAGGCTGTGGCGACGGTTTGCTGCATCGAGGCCCACGGATTGAGTGACGTCGACGAACTTCCACTTAACCCCGGCAGCGACATCGTTTCGAAAGAGCCGATTTGCCGCCCCGTCGTTGGCATCGTGGTAAGCAAATTGACTCGATGACGCCAAGCGTTCCGTGCTGACTTTGGGGAAGTTCAAACAGATGTAAATATCCAGATCGCCATCATTGTCGTAGTCAGCCGCGGAAAGCGATTGCATGTCGGCGCCGCCGGTGGGCAAGATAGCCTGCAAACGAAACCGCCCTGTCCCGCTATTCTCCATGACGAGCAGGCCCGTCAAAGTCGCCAGCACGAGATCCTGATCTGCATCGTTGTCTACGTCCAAGAACAACGCGCTGCTAGTGCTGTCGAGCCAATCAACGCCTGCCAGCACGGAATGGTCGACGGCCAAACCCTCCGGCGTCTGTAGGAAAAGGCGATTGGGTAGCCCGCCAGGCTGACAGACATAAAGGTCATCCAAACCGTCGCCATTGGCGTCACCCACAGCCAAGCCACTTGCCGCGAATACGTGCATCCGATGGGTTCGCTCGATGCGTTTGAGCCAATGGTCGAGTCCAAATACAAGCTGCTCGCCGAACGAAGGGTTGTCACCGAGAACCGACTCCGTGCAGTCATCAAACCACACGCCTCGCTCACCCAGCGTGGTCGCCTCCTCATAATCGCGCGTTCTGATGGCGGACAAGCGAGGCGGACCATCCGTCATCCGACTCCAGAGGCAATCCCATTGCGCGTGCACTTGCCGAGCTTGAACAGCGGTGCGACCAGACAATTCGACGATGATCGACGTGGCGGATATGTTCGCCTGCGTTGCCAATCCGATGATCTTTGCATTGACCTCTATGTGACCCAAACCGTCAAAAGGCACGGCTAGTGCGCGAAGTGCCTCCGTGAGTCCGGCTGTGCCACGGTGAATCGCGCGTGCCGCGCCCAGTGACGCTAGATCACCGCGGCGTACCATGACAGACTCGTCACGAAATACCAGTTGCAGTTTCCGCGGTCGCAATGGTGCACAGGCGAAATCCGCTGACGTCAGTTGGTCCAGTATGGCAGAGTCATAGTCTTGTTCGGCAAGCTGCTTGAGAAGTCGCTGCAGAACAGACTCCGCTTCTTCGGCGAACGCTTCGCTTTCCCAACCGTCGTTTCGCGGGTTCAGCCCGCCTCGTTGTGTAGATAATCGATCGCGTGTTTTTGGTGTTATGACTGTGGCCGTCGTGCCACGATTGCGATTTGTTAACGGGTCGGCTGGCTGATTAATTGTGGCAGCCCTGACGGGATCTGCTTGCTCGGGCTGGCTACGTGAGGCAACATCGATTTGTGCGGTCGCAGTACGGTTGGAAGTGACCGGCCACCCAACCGCCAGCAGCAACACGACGAGCAAGGGCCGATATCTAAGTGACGGATGAAAGTCAATCCGCATCGGAGCATCCGCCGATTGGGTTTGTTTCGACATGAGGGTTAACGAACGAAAAAAGTTGATTACAGCGTATCCGCCGCGGAAAAGATTCGCGACCCCCTGTCGGCCGGCCCGTTTTGTAGGCCGGAACAAGGGCGCATTAGCCCAACCATTCTGTCCCACCTTGCCCGCCCGCGGTTCCGGCATGAACTGCGAGTTGATGCCGCACTCGCCAATCTGCCGGAACTGCGCTCGTGGTTCGGGTGGATAGGATGGGGAGTGAAATGCTCGCTTGTTCCGGCCTACGACAAGAACCGACTCTCCCGCCGCCGCGCTGTTCTTAGCATCAATCCTGCCACCATGAACTGCCCCCACAGCAATAGAGCCACTGGCTCCGGCACGGCTTGAGCGGCCATCGGAATCGATTTCTGCCAGTTGATCCCTAAGTCATTCAAATCCGTTGCGTTGACAACTCCATCCGCATTGAAGTCACCCTGGGACCAAGGATCGACGGTTTGCTGCCAGTTGATTCCCAGCGCATTCAAGTCCGTTGCATTGACAGTGCCGTCTAAGTTTGCGTCGCCGTCCAGATACGACTCCGTAAACCCGTTGGCAATCGCGGAGTCATCAAGCCATTTTTCTTGGTCAGCCAAGTCAACGATTTGATCGCCAGTGATATCAAAATCGGCATTATTGCTGCCCGCAATGATCTCTTTACCGAGTAAATCCAGATCGTCAACATTCAGGAGACCATCGTTGTTGAAGTCGCCGGAGGGTGACCCTCCGAGCACCGTGAGCAAAACTTCGGATCCAACGATTTCTAGGTCCCACTCAAGCTCTGCAGAGAGCTCGGCAAGCGAAAAATCGGTGCTCAAGAACGCATCACCAATGATGCTACCGGCGGAGACAAGGGTGTATGACTCACCGCCGTTAGGCACGTAGCCGTCAAGTTCAATAACGAGGTTGCCGTTGTCGATGCAGGCGTTTTCGAGATGATCACAGCCGACGCCAATGATATTGTCGCCGCAGGCGCATCGGTTACTCTAAACCCGAACGGGGGCGTTGACGATCCGCTGGACGAGGCTTTGGTGATATTCAAAAATGTAAGCGGGGATCGTGAAGCTGCCTACTGTTGAGGAGACTGCT